>NZ_JBJHZX010000001.1:0-294286 GCF_045310515.1 Candidatus Clostridium eludens
TTAATCTCACCCGCATAGCAGGCGGTTTTTAGTTTCAGGCACTAAAGTACCTTCAACTTGTTAAAACATAATAAAAATTTAGTAATAACTAATATATTCTATATATTAGCTATAGCAACTGGAGGTTTTTTATGTACATATGCATGGAGAAATTTAATTATTTCAAATTCTAGAAGACTTGAATGTGAACTTAGAGAAACATTCTTTGTGCACCTGCAGAAATTGACTCCTGAATTCTATAGTAAAAGAAAAACAGGGGACCTAATTGCTTATGCTATAAATGATATATCAGCTATAAGAATGACTTTTGGACCAGCTACGTCAATGTCTATAAATGGTATTGTATTGTGTACTGCCTCCATATACGCCATGTGTAAGACTATAAATTGGCATCTTACCCTGATTACGTTAATACCTATCCCTTTTATTATTTTCTTTACGTTGAATATAGGAAAACTTATTAGAATGAAATTTACAGATGTTCAGGAAAGTTTTGCATCTATATCAGATAAGGTACAGGAAAATATTTATGGAATTAGAGTTATTAAAGCATATGTTCAAGAAGAAAAAGAAATAGAAAACTTCGAAAAATTAAATGACCGTATTACTAAAGCCAATCTAAATATGGTAAAAACCTCTTCGCTGCTTTCTCCTGCCATTGAATTTTGTTTTAGTATTAGCTTTGCCATTAATTTAATTATTGGAGGTAGAATGGTTTTAGATGGCAAAATAACCTTAGGAGATTTTGTGGCCTTTAACACTTACTTAACCATGATTGTAAATCCTATAATTTCTATTGGCCGTGTTATTAACATATATCAAAGGGGTATGGCATCACTCGGTAGATTAAATGATATCCTTAGTACATCCCCTCAAATAGCAGATAATGATAAAATAATTTCTTTAAAAATTACGGGCAACATAGAATTTAAAAACTTAGACTTTTACTATCCCGAATTAGATGAAAAATCTTTAAGTGGAATTAATATTAAAATCCCCAAAGGCCATACTTTAGGAATCATAGGGAAAACAGGTTCTGGTAAGAGTACCTTGGTAAATCTTTTATTTAAAATGTATAACGTGGAATCTAAAAAAATATTTATTGATGGAATAGATATAAATAACATTTCCTTAGAAAACATAAGAAATAGTTTTGGATATGTTCCTCAAGATAATTTTTTATTTTCTTCAACAATAAAAAATAACATAACATTTTTTAAAGATTTATACTCTTATGATGATATAAAATCTTCTACTGAAAACAGCTGCATCCAAAATAGTATAGATTCCTTCAAATATAAATTCAATACCATTCTCGGTGAACAAGGTATTAACCTTTCTGGTGGACAGAAGCAGCGTGTAGCCATAGCAAGAGCTATAATCAAAGATCCTGCTGTTTTAATATTGGATGACTCCCTCTCTGCTGTAGATACCATAACAGAAGCTAAAATACTAAGCAATTTAAGAACCATACGTAAAGACAAAACAAATATCATAATAGCTCATAGAATATCAGCAGTAAAAAAAGCTGATGAAATTATAGTATTGGATAATGGCAGCATATGCGAAAGAGGCACTCACAATGAACTCTTAAAAGAAAGGGGTATATATTATGATATCTACATGGAACAATATAAAGACAACAAAAAAGAAATTGAAGTATCATAACACTAGTTTAGTAAAGCTTTTAAAATTAGCCAAACCTCATTTAAACAAGATAATAATTGCGGCAATCTGTGCACTTATAGTAAATTTAACTCAAATAGCCAAACCTTATATTTTAAAACTTGTTATTGATGACTTTCTAGTAAAAAATATTTTTCGAAATGGTTTGTATTCAATTCCATTTATGGCCTTTCTATATTTAGCTACTGCATTATTAGGCAGCTTTACTTCTTTTGCCCAAGAAAATTTGATAAATAAGTCCGGTCAGGCAATTATAAAAGATTTAAGGATCAGGGCATTTAAAACTATACAGTTTCTTCCCTTACACTATTTAGATAAAATTTCTTCTGGAAGATTAATAACCAGAGCAACCAACGATGTAGAAGCGCTAAGTGAAATGTATACAGATGTAATTATAAATTTATTTAAAGACTTTTTCTTACTGATTGGTATTATTTATGCAATGCTCATGCTTAGTATGAAACTTACACTTATTTCCTTCTCAGTAATACCTATGATGGCTTTTATTCTTATTCTTCTTAAGAAAAAAATCAAGACAAACTTTCTCAATGTTAAAAATTTAATAGGAAGAATTAACGGTTTCATGGCTGAAAATATATCCGGCATGAAAATCATACAAATATTTAGGGCAGAAAAGGAGAAAAAGAAAGAGTTTTTGGAATTAAATGATAGTTATTTTAAAACTACATCGCTTCAAGTTCATTTAAACAGCCTTTTAAAGCCTGGAACTGATTTTTTTCAAAGTATCACAATCGCCATTCTTTTATTCTACGGCATTAATAAAATATCAGACCATAGTATTGACCTAGGGGTCATCTATGCCTTTACTACCTATATAAAACAGTTCTTTAATCCAATTGCTGATCTCGCAGACCAATACACTACAATACAGTCAGCTTTAGTATCTGCTGATAGAATTTTTGAATTATTAGACGAAGAAAATACTCTTGAAGATTTAGATGAAGGAATTGATATGAAGAATATTGAGGGAAATATAGAATTTAGAAATGTTTGGTTTGCATATAATGACAAAGATTGGGTGTTAAAGGGGGTAAGTTTTAAACTTAATAAGGGAGAAACTGCAGCATTTGTTGGCGAAACCGGAGCTGGGAAAACAACTATAATCAGCCTTATAAATAGATTTTATAAAATTCAAAAAGGAGAAATATTAATTGATGGAATTAATATTAATAATATAAAACTTAAAGATTTACGAAAAAGTATATCTGTAGTTTTACAGGATGTTTTCTTGTTCTCTGGTAACATTAAGAGTAACATTACATTGTATGATAATATTGATGATGAACAATTTAATAAAGCTCTAAATGTATCCTGTGCTAACAAATTTGTAGGCAGTTTTGAAAATGGAATTAGAGAACCAGTAATGGAAAAAGGCAGTACTCTATCTGCTGGACAAAGACAACTTATTTCATTTGCAAGAGCAATTGCTCATAATCCATCCATATTTGTACTTGATGAGGCTACCTCCAATGTTGACACCCAAACAGAAAAACTAATACAAGAAGCAATAGACAATATGGCTAAGAACAGAACTACTTTGATAATAGCCCATAGACTCTCTACTATAAAAAATGCTGATAAAATAATTGTTATGAAAAATGGTGAGATTATTGAAATCGGCAGCCATAATGAACTCATAAAAAAAGATTCTCTATATAAAGAATTAGTATATAAAAATGTTAGTTGAATTTTAAAATACATTTAATAAAAATATGGAGAATATATAAACTATTCTTATATATTAATAAATTAGGAGGTAAGATTAATGATGAATGAAACAATTAAAACTTTACTAGACAGAAGAAGTATACGAAAGTATAAACCTGAACAAATTAAAGATAAGGAATTAAATGCCGTTTTAGAGGCAGGTAAATATGCTCCGAGTGGGGGAGGTCAGCAGTCTGCATTATTTATAGTAGTTCAAAACAAAAACGCTATTAAAAAAATATCAGAAATGAATGCAGCTGTTATAGGTAAAGACAATTTTGATCCATATTACGGAGCACCTACAGTAATTCTTGTACTTGCAGATAAAAATAAATTGACACCTATTGAAGATGGAAGTATTGCTTTAGGTAATATGTGCAATGCAGCATATTCCCTTGGACTTGGTTCCTGCTGGATTCACCGAACAAAGCAGATGTTTGAGAGTGAAGATGGTAAGGCTTTATTAAAAGAATGGGGAATTGAAGGTGATTATATAGGTGTAGGTTCATGTATTTTAGGATATCCAGATTGTGAGAATCCTAAAGCTGCTCCAAGAAAAGATAATTTTGTTGTAATAGTAAAATGACAAATACTTAACTATTCACCATACAGCTGGCTACCTGTAAGTATGTTAAACAACTTCTTACAGGCAGTTGTGTTTTTTGGTAGGTAAAAGTATATCTACTTGATATGTATTATAATTAGAATTAATTTATCTGAATTAAAGAAAAAATTTATTAAAGAATAGTATAAATTGTATATAAAAAAATAAATATGTATGGATAGATATATTAAAGGAGATATTGAGTGTCCATGTATAATTCAAATCTAAATGCTTCAAGTTTTCTAGATAAAATTAGAATTGACAAGGGAATGGAAGATTTAAAAAATTTCTTTGGCCAGCTGCCTAAAAAGAATTTGAAAGAAGCAGCAAACTTTATTAATGATAAGAATTTACACTTTGCCACTTTATTTATTCTTAGAAAAGAAATTAAACAAAATAATTTATTTGACAGTCTAATTGAAAGAAATAAAATAGCATTATTGATTATTGAGGAAATACTGACAGATAAAAAATATGATTTAGCAGCAAAGCAAATATCTTTTGATTATATACAAATAATTCATACAGTCCTAAAGTGGATATTAGAAACTGGTTTTCACGAGGATGGCATGAATGATGAATATGACCAGGTTTTAGATATTACATCCATACTTTTGACAAAAATGTACAAAGATAAAACACTTCTACCCATTATAGCAGATATGATTTTTGAAAGATACAAAAAAGGACTTCTAATTCATGATTTAGTATGGGGTTTTTTTCAGGCAGCAGATCCACAGAGTTTAATTATCCTGGGAGAACGCTTACTTTCATCCAATACAGAAGATGTTAAAATAGCATCCACGCTATTAAACTTTATACCAGAAATAAATAAAAACATCAGCAAGGAAAAAAAATATACAAACTTTTTAAATTGGATGAAAGAAAATAGTGCTTTTTTAAAATATACAGGAGAGAGTTTCCAGCAAACTACAAATCCTAGGCCCTACAAGGTAATTCTTGAAGGTAAATATTTATGCAAAAATATTTGCTCTCATACAGGAAAAGCTTTATGTTCTCCATCAGAAAAAGAGTATGAATTATTAGATGAATTTAAAAAATTAGATCATAGCACTAAGGTACTGCTTTCAAATTTTTCATTGAGAATACATCATAAGAATATATATTTATGGGATATATGGCGTAAGCATTCTTTAGCAGAACAAATAAAAATTGCCAGAATAGGAGTGTTGCAATGATTAGAATTTCATATAATAGTTTTGATGTGAATACAATAATAAACCAGTATAAAAATAATAGCATAGAAAGATCTATTATTAATAAACTTTCCTCCAGCAGCCAGGTTTATGATTATAATTCCCTTGACGAATTAAAATTTGAACTCAACTTAAGAAAAAATATCGTAAATGCATCCATAAAATTAAATATGAGCGATTTCCATTTTCGTACTTTTCGTAAATCAATGTGCAATACTGACTACTGGGAGAGAACAAAACAAGGTGGTTTTTTATTGAAGGATGGAATAAAGTCTTCAGCTGCCATTAATGATATTTATAAAAACAGCGATGAGTATGGTACAGAATGCGCTACAGCTGTAGTTATTATATATTACAAAGCCTGCCTTGACTCCCTTGGAGAAAAAATTTTTGATCATACTTTTCAAAAAATATATTTAATAAACTGGCATTATATAGATAAAAATCTTTCTCTAAATGTTATTGATAACATAAAGGATTATCTACCTGGAGATTGTAGATACTTTCAAAATCCACAAGTAAATCCCTTAACTCCAGAATGGCAGGGAGAAAATGTAATTGTACTAGGAGATGGAAAGTATTATGGACATGGGGTAGGCATAAGAACTGAAAGTGAACTAATTACAGCATTAAATAGGCGGCGAATTATAGGAGCTACACAATCAGCATATTTATTAGATTCTGTCACAAGACCAGATTTTAAACAGTTGGCATATATTTATTCTAACGCCTCTTCCAGATTGACTAAAGAAAACTTAATCTTATGATATAATAATCATTTTGAAATGAAAAATAAGTACCTAAGGATGGTACTTATTTCTCAGTATATATGATAATCTACATACTAAATTACTGTCAGAGTTATTTTTATTTATCCTGGAGTTGCACTTAAATTTAGTGTGCCCTGCAACCACAGACACAGTTCTGGTAATTACCATTATATTTAGGGAAATATATATAAATATATTATTCACATCTTCTCTAAGGTTATTTTCTTAGGACAAGTACTATTATATATGTTAATTATTACTAAATCAAGTACTAAATACCAAATAATATTTATATTTTGAAATATTTTACTTTTTACTGACTAAAGTAACTGATAACAACCCCTGTCTATTATTATAATTAAGACTGTCGTATTGAAGAATTTATAAAGACACATTAAAGGCTTTTTTCCATGAGACTGTAACTAACATAATTAATATGATTAAATATGCATATATACCATAATTCACAAAAGTGCAGAAATAGTGTATTCCCGCTAATGCTCCTAGTAATATCATAAGAAGAATTGCAACTAGCCCTTCTCCCTGCGGTGAAACTTGGATTTTTTCTGAGAAAGGTAGGGATTTTTTCATTAATTTGAAACATATAACTGTAAACAGCAAAATATTTAAAAAAAGTACAAATACATCCGGAATTATTCTTATACCAAATATAAATATAAACAGTATAGACTCCAAAACATATACCGGAAGCATAAGCTTTACAATGAGAGCTTTTAAAGTTCCCTTAAATATGGAGGCCGTATTTTCAATTGGTATAGCTTTATAAATCCAAGCACCTCTATAGTTTACGGAGTATTTCATCATCATAACTACAGAAGGAAGTATTAGTGCACAAAAATATAAATTCAAATACATTTTACTAGAAGCTACGCTAGATAAGCTTTCATATCCTATGTTATTAAATATAAATATAAATGGAAGAATCAACGAAAATCCTAGCGATGGATACACCTTAAGCTTAAATTCCCTTTCATTTTTTATCATATAAGAGGCAAATTCAAAAAATACTTTTTCCTCTCTATTTGAACATACTATACTGGATAAAGCTGCACCCAATTTACCTTTAACCTTTTTGCCACGAACACTATTATTGTTTAACTTTTGCAGGCTTTTCTCAAAGGTTGGCATAAGCTTTACATATATAATTATTGAAATTATGGGGACAATTAATGCTAATATGGAAAACATCACAATAAAATAATTATAATTATGCTTCAATATCAATTCAAAAGGAGCAGCAAACCATACTGGCGGTAAAAAATACTGCCACCATTTAGGAGTTAAAATTGCTTTTAAGTCCACAATACTAAATAATCTTACTATTAGCTGATATCCTAAAGTTATAGTTATAGATAGTATTATTTGAACATAATTTATTATATCCTTTAATTTTTCACCATCAAAAAACTTTAATATAAGCAGATACAGCAGGGCAGTTATTATTACTATAAATAAATTAGACAGAATTATTTCAATAAAAAATATTAAGAAAAATAAAAGTCCTTGTTTTATCAAGGCCACCACTAAAGCTGCCCCAGAAATTGAAATAGTTATTAAAAACATATATATAAATATATGAATTATTTTTGCAGTGTTTAAAGTCTTATTATCTACTGGTTTTGAATATATAATATTTTTATCCCTTATGTCTAAAAGCACAGAAGAAAAATCAGAAATTAAGGAAGTCATAAGCATAAACATAAGAATTCCAAATACAAAACTCATTTGAAACATAAAATTTTTATCCATAACAACAAAGGGAACCATAACTATTCCTATAATTACATAAAATAACAGAGATTTTTTAAAATTATTTTCATTATCATTTTCATTTTTCTTTTTAGAGGAATTTTTTAATATTGTAGGTACCCGTCTTCCATCTATGAGAAGTTTCATCTGTAGTATCTTCCTCATTATAGTGTAATCTACGCCATATTTTTCAAAAACACTCTGAAACTTATCCAAAAATTTTAATGCTTTAAAATCTTTCATAAATTGCTACCTCTCTTCAATTATAGATACAAATTTTTCAGCTATTGACTTGTGTTCACTAAACCCTACTAAATCATTGAATATTCTTTCCAGAGATTTTTCATCAGATTTATTTTTTAAATCTTCAAAAGTGCCATCGGCTATAATTTCACCATTATTAAGAAGTACTATCCTGTTGCTTATCTTCTCTACTACATCCATTATGTGAGATGAATAAAATATGGTTTTGCCCTGAAGTGCAAGTTGTGCAAGTATTTCTTTAACTACAATAACACTGTTGGCATCCAATCCACTTAAAGGTTCATCATAAAACAGTATATCTGGATTGTGGAGTAAACTTGATATTATAAGTACTTTTTGTTTCATACCCTTGGAATAAGAAGTTATTCTTGAATTATAAACTTCATCTATACCAAATAGCTTCATGAGTCTTTCTGCTTTCTTGTCTACTTCATTATAATTTAAGCCATAGAGCTCTCCTATAAAAGTTAGATATTCTCTAGCTGTGAGACTATCATATATTTCTGCTGTCTCAGGTACATAGCCTATTTTTCTTTTATATTCTATGCTGCCGTCGCTTATATCTTGTCCAAAAATTCTTATCTCTCCTTCATATCCCCCTATGAGTCCAAGCATTATTTTTACTGTAGTACTTTTTCCTGCACCATTAGGACCTATATATCCTATAATTTGACCTTTATATACCTGTAAGTTTACTCCTTTCAGTACCTGTTTTTCTCCAAAGCTAATTTTCAAGTCCCTTATACTTATTAAAGGCGATTTTTCCAATAAGATCACTCCAGTCCATTCTCTTTTAAGTAGATTTTACCATATTATACTGTATAAGTCTTCTTTAATTATGCTTTTTTATTATCATAAAATTAAAGGGTAATCGCCTATTAGAGTTGTCAACTGTAAAAGGCGATATAGATATTGGTTTATCCCAATACTGCCATGACTATCTTTCTCAGCGGTTTATATATAACTTAACAATCGCTTCTTCCAGTAAATTAAAGGCAAAAGACAATTGTTCTAGTGTCACAATCAAAGGGGGATGCCAGGTGATACAATTTCCATTGGATATTTTGAAAGATAAGCCATTTTCCAAGCAATAATAAAGTATTTTTTCAGCAAGTTCGTCGTCTTTTTCCTTTGAAATTCTATTCTTAACAATTTCAAAAGTAATTAATAAACCTATTATTCTAATATCTCCGATACATTCATATTTTTCATAAAGTACTTTTGAACATGCCAACGCAGCCATTGATTGTACTCTGCAATTTTCTAATAAATTAAAATCATCAATATATTTAATAGTAGCACAAATGGCAGCACATCCTAATGCTGGTTTTTCGTGAGTATAGTGCCCCAGTGAAATATCCTGAGCTATATCATATTTTGACTTTGTAAGTACGCAGGCCTGAGGTATAATTCCACCTCCAATGCCCTTTCCAAGTAAAAGTATATCGGGTTCCACATCAAAATTTTCATGCACATAAAACTTACCACTTCTTCCAAACGCCGTAGGGATTTCATCAAAAATTAATAAAATACCATTCTTATCGCAAATCTCTCTCAGCCTTTGGAAATATATCTTAGGGGGAACATGTATATCTGATGCTCTCACCGGTTCTAGCAATATTGCTCCTATTTCTCCCTCATTCTTTATTATATATTCAATATAATCCAGACAAAAATTTGCAATTGTTTCTTCACAGGAACTGTTTATAAAGTTTCTATATCTATTGTATGGAATAGCTTTAATACATCCAGGCATAAAAGGTCCCATATCCTTTTTAAAAACAAATTCGCCACCTACAGAAATTGATTCAAGCCCTGCTCCATGAAATGATTCCCATAAAGAAATAACCTTATGTCTGCCTGTAACTTTACGGGCTATTTTAAGTCCAATTCCAACTGCTGCACTACCTGACGGAGTAAATAGAACCTTGTACTCTTTTGAAATAGTTTTTTCTACTAATAATTTTGCAGCTCTAACTGCAATTTCTGAAGTATATCTTCTTGGTATAAACGATAATTCTTCAACCTGATTTTTTATAGCTTCAATTACATAGGGATTTTTATATCCCACCTGATGAACACTATTGCCATGAAAATCAAGGTATATTTTCCCTGATATATCCTCAATGCAGCAACCTTCAGCTTTTGTTATCACATTCATGCAAGGTGTAGACATTGATTGTTTCATAAATATATCTTCATCCGCTTTTAATACTAACTTACTCTTTTCATCCAAGGAATTAACATAATTTAGACGAAGAGATGTAAAATTTACATCTCCTTCATGGTTCAATCCAATCTTATTTTGCATTTGGTTTTTTACCTTCTCTTATTAGTAAATTAATTTTTTCTATTAATTCAGGAAGTTCATTCAATGTATTTATTGTAAAATCTGCTCCTGCTCTCAAAAATACTTCTTCAGTTGACTTAATAGCATCATTTTTCTTATTTTCAGATAAGTTCTCAAATTCTTCACTGCTTAATCCCATTTCAGAACTCCCAATAACAGTTCCCACGGACCAAACTCCTGCATTTATACCCTCGTGTATGTCTGACTTTGTATCTCCCACTTTTACAACTTTCCATACAGAGGAAAGTTGTAATGCTTCTATATTTTTGAATATCATATAAGGATAAGGTCTTCCGTAAGAATTTGTAGAATCTGATGTTATCCAAAAGTCTGGTTCATAGCCATTTTTTCTCGATCCTTTTAAAACTGCTTCCATCATTTTATCTGTGTAACCGGTAGTTGAACCAACTGCCATACCATTATCTCTTAATTCCTTGGCAACTTCTACAACACCAGGTAATGGCTTAGAATACATAGAAAGTGAGCTTATAAGCAATGGCTCAAATTCTGAATGCAAAGTATTTACATCTTCCTCATCAAAATCCCTGCTATACTTTTCTCTCCAAATATTATTTATTCGCTTCATCTCAAGCATAGTTTTAATATGATCCCATTTAAGCATTCCCATAGGTGCTCTTGCTTCATCCATAGTTACCTCAATTTCTCTAGATTCAAATACTTGCAGCAATGCATTTACTGGTGCAAAGCACCCGAAATCCACTGTGGTTCCCGCCCAATCAAAAATCACTCCCTCAACCTTATTCATTGTGTTACCCCTCTCATATATTGTTCTATTATCTTACATAGCCTTTCAATGTCTTCTTTATAAATCTCTCCAATATTGCCAATTCTGAAGGTATCCATCTCCGTCAACTTACCTGGGTATAACACAAAACCATTTTTCTTTATATAATTATAAAAATTGTTAAAGTCAAATTCCTCATTGGGAAAAAGAAATGTGCTTATAATGGGAGATTGAATTTCTCTTTTAATGTAACAACTAAAGCCTATATCCTCTAATTTCTTTCTTATTAAATAATTATTTTCCTTATAACGTTTGTTTCTGAATAAAACCCCGCCTTCTCCAATCAATTCATCTATAGCCTTTGAAAAAGCTGCAACTACATGGGTAGGCGAAGTAAATCTCCATTTTCCATCCTTGTCCATAGATTTCCACTGGTCATATAGATCCAGACACAAGCTTTTAGAATTTCCATTGCATTTAATTAGTTTTTCTTTTTTGGCAATAACAAAACAAAGGCCGGGTACTCCTTGTATACATTTATTTGCACTGCTTATCAAATAGTCTATACTCAAATCCTGAACTCCTATGGGTATTCCACCAAAACTACTCATTGCATCTACAATTAAAGTTTTGCCATATTCCTCAGAGATTTTAGCTATTTCATCTATGGGGTTTAATATCCCGGTTGTTGTTTCACAATGAACCATAGCAATATGAGTTATAGCCCTATCCTTATCAAGAATAGTCCTTATCTCATTGGTCTTAAAAATTTTATCATATTCAGAATCATGACATACGTAATTGATACCCATATATTTACACATTGTTATCATTCTTTCACCATAAGCACCATTTGTAACAATAAGCAATTTATCCTCCCTACCTAATGTGGAATTTAAAACAGCTTCAACTCCAAAGCTCCCACTTCCCTGCATCAATACCACTGTATAAGCTTCTTCAGAAGCTTCTGCAATTTGAAGTAACTGTTTTCTTATTTTCTGAGTGATTACCTTATAATCATCATCCCATGTACAACGATCAAAGAGCATTTGCTCTTTCACTGCTGCAGTGGTTGTCAAAGGTCCAGGTGTCAAAAGTTTATATTCTTTCATAGTATTCTCCTCCAATTTTTATGCTATTTTGCAGCATTGAAAAAATCTTCATGCTTTTGCAAAAGGTCTACCGTCAATGGCTCTGAAAACTTTTTAGGATGACTTGGCTTGTTTAAATCGTCAATTGATTCTCCTTTATACAGTGCTACTGGATAACTTTTAATAAGTTCAGCTCTTGCTTTAGTAATAATAACTTTTGCCATATCCTGTGCTAACTCTGTTGTAGCAGTATCACTCTTTTTAACAACTGCGATTGATTCTGTAAGGGAATAATTTCCCTCAATAGGATCTACATAGTCGATTGGCTTCCCTGCTGCCTTATCCGCCACCGCCTGATGACGAAGTCCAAAGCCTATTGCAGCCTCTCCCACTCTTACTTTTTTGATTGGACCAGAACCTGATGATTCAAGATTTGGACCACAATTTTGAATAATTTTATGAAGAATATCTTTTCCTTCAGTTTCTCCATACTGACTTACTATTGCTTGGACAAGCAACCAAGCTGTAGAAGAACTCATTATGTTTGGTATAGAAACTAATCCATTATACTCAGCACTTCCCAGATCCTTAATAGATGTAGGCATAGTCAGACCTTTATCCTTCATAACTTGCGTGTTTACAAATATAGATCCTGTATTTGCCAATATTGGTGTGTAATAAGACGGGTATTTTTCTATAGAATTTGTATCAAAATTCAGATTCTCATACATATTGTATTTTTTCTGGGAACTGTCAATAAAATAAGAACTCATTGTAATTAAATTTGCTTCAATCTTGTCCCCCTCTGCCATAAGCTTTCCACCAAGTTCTGAAGTTCCAAAGGTCTTTAATACATATTTACCATCATAACCTGCATCTTTTAGACTTTTTTCCATTGCCTGTACTGCTTCATCATCTGCATTAGTGTAAATGACAACTTTTTGCACTCCTTTACTAGTGCACCCCGACAGTCCTATTAACATAAAACAAATAATTAGAAAAATAGAACTAAGTTTTAATATTTTTTTCATAATTAAATCTCTCCTTTTTTTATTTATCATATGACAACAAATCTTAATAATTATATTGGTTAAAAAAATAAGTATGGATAAAATAAATATTTCATTATAATCCTCAAAATGCTGCAGTTCTTTAATCCTGCTGGTTATAACTGAAGTTCTTGCACCCACAAGGAAGATAATTGCACTGATTGTAACCATTGAATTAATAAAATAATAACTAAACATTTCTATTATTGTAGATATTGAGTTTGGAACTATTACCCTTATAATTGTCTTTATCCATGTATCACCCATCAATTCTCCCGTAGTTTCCCATGCAGGATTCATTTTTGAAAAAGAGTTTTTTGCCATAAGATAAGGTGTAGTAAACAAATGGATAATATTGCAAATAATTATAATGGCAAATGTTCCTTTAATGTCACTATTATTAAAGAATATTAAATAGGCAAGTCCTAATACCATTCCTGGAACACTATTTGTAACCATCGAGAAAATATCAATAATTTTTGTAATCTTTTTGCTAAGACCCGTACGAACATTTATTAATGCAGCGGTATATGAAGTCAACGCACCTAATATTGAAGATAAAATGGAAACATATATTGAATTTAAATACACCTGAGAAGTTTCACTGGAAAAAAATATTTTGATAAAGATCTGAGCTGTAAATCTCATATCATAAGGATAATTGGCAACAAAAGGTGCGATAAACATTATTAGAAATATAGAAATAATTGCTGCTATTGTTAAAATAGATATGAGAGAGAAACATACATCTCGAAATTTATTTTTAACTATTTCAGTTGTTGTAATCCCGTCATAATGGAAATTAAATTTTTCTAAATAATTTAAAAATAAAATACCTATAACTGCTGGAAAAAGCATAATCACTGCTATTGCCGAACCACTATTGAAATTTGGTATAGAACCCAACATAACCTGATATAAAAGTGTGGATATAACATTGAAGTTTCCTCCTACTGAAGCTGGTATTCCAAAATCCGTAAAGCTCAATATAAAAGTCAAAACAAAGGCTCCTCCTAGAGTACCAATAAGTGGACGAATTATGGTGTTTATAAAACTTTTTAGAAAATTATCACCCATTAGCTTTGAAACAATTGTAAATTTGTTATCAATATAACTAAAGGAATTATTTATAAGCAGAAATGCAAAAGGTATAGTATATATAACATAGCCCATCAATAAGCCGTTAAAACCATAAATTTGAAACAATTGTCTTCCAAAAACTTTTGTTAAAAAGCCCTGTTTGCCAAAAGAATATATAATTACAAACCCATAGGTAATTGTAGGCAAAAGCATTGGTATGGATATTCCAACACTTATTATCTCCTTTACTGATTTAAAAATATTTGTACAATTTACTGCATAAGACAGTATAAAAGCTAAAATTGTTGTTATTATTGCAGCAACAGATGAAACCTGAATACTATTTTCTACTGAAATTAGAATATTCTTATCATGAAACAACGGATTAAAGCTGTTTAAAGAACTCTTTAAAAGCACAATTAAAGGTGCAAAGAGAAATACTATAAAAAATAATGCAACTATTATAAAAATAATTTTTATTTCTAATTTCTTACTGTACATAGCACTCTCCAAATAGATGGTAGATATTGTCTCTTTTTATTTCCAATTGACGTAATATAAATTCTTTTATGAAATCATTCTTAGGTTTAGTAATGACCTCTTTAGGCGTACCATATTGTGATATTTTGCCTTTGTTAATAATCAATACCTTGTCAGACATTGTCAACGCTTCTTCCGGATCATGTGTTACAATAATAGTTGTAATCTTATACTTTTGAGTAATGGCTTTGATTCTATTCTTAATTGTCTCTTTTATCACTCCATCAAGAGCACTTAAAGGCTCATCTAGGAGCAAAATTTTAGGTTTTGTTGCCAATGTGCGGGCAAGTGCCACCCTCTGTTTTTGTCCACCTGACAGTTGATGAATCTTCTTAGATAAATGAGATTTTAATTCCAAAAATTCTATAATATCTTCAAGCTCTTTTTTACTTAGTAAATTAGGCTTGTTTTTAAGTCCATAAACAATATTTTTATAAGCATTCAAATTGGGGAAAAGTGCATAATCCTGGAAGACAATATTAAAGCCCCGTTTCTTCATAGATAATTTACTGATCTCCTCGCCATTGTAGATAATTGAACCGCTATCCATAGGTATCAAACCTAAAATTATATTTAACAATGTAGTTTTTCCGCTTCCACTGGGACCTAACATAGACACAATCTCACCATCTTCTATCAGAAGATTTATTTCCTCAAGAACTATTTTGTCATTATATTTTTTTTTAACATTTTTTAGTTCTAACATTTGTTACCTCCACTGTTTCATTTTTTCTTAAGTATATACAATTATTTGTTAATGCGTATTATGGCTTAGTTAATTATACGTAAATTATTACAATATGTTTAATATATTTAGATAATATTATGACAATATTCATTTGATAAGTTATAGGTAAAATGTTGAATATCGTCACAAATTATGATAATATTTATATATTAAGTTTAATAAAAATTAAATAAGGTGGTTTGCATGTTACCAAGTGAAAGACAAAATAAATTCTTAGAACTTTTGTCAACTAAAGATGTAGTTACCAACTCAGACTTTATGGCAAAATTCGGTATATCCATTGAAACAGTTCGAAGAGATTTAAAAGTATTAGAAAATCAAGGCAAAATTGAAAAAATCTATGGAGGAGCCAGAATCAAAAATTCAAATTTAGCCGAACCTACCATGGAACACAGAATGGTAAGTAAACAAAAAGAAAAAAACTTGATTGGGAAAAAATGCAGTGAATTTATTAATGATGGAGATTGTATTTTTATTGACAGCGGATCTACCTCATATCATATTTCAAAACATATTGGCAACAAAAAAAATCTCACAATCATAACTAATTCAATTCCTGTAGTGAACGAATTAATTAATACAGATTTTGAGATAATCATAATAGGGGGAAAAATACGACATGAAGAACGCTCTGTTGTGACCTTTGACTACATATTTAACTTTTCAGAATTAAATATTCAAAAAAGTTTTATTTGCGCTGGAGGTATCACACCTGAAAAAGGAATCTCTGATTTTAACATGCAGGAAGCAGTGACAAGAAAAATAATCATTGAAAGATCAAAAGAAATTTTTGTTGCTGCAGATAGCAGTAAATTAGGAAAAGATGTAACCATAAGCATTGCACCATTGGATAAAATCAACTATATCATTACAGATTCTTTCCTAAATAAAAATATTGCAAATAGTTTTAAAAAAACTAAAACCTCACTAATATTAGCCTATGACTGAGAAAGTTATATTGGTATATAAAAACAACTCATCGTTATGATGGGTTGTTTTTATATACTTTAGTGCTCCTTTGGAGAATTTATTGTACCACTTAGCAGTTCTTATCTCCCACTTTGAAGAACATGGAAGTATTAGCTAATTACCATGTTGAAACAAATCAATTTATTAATCTATAAATTTAAAAAATTGATTTATGATTTATATATTTTAAAAAATATTAATTTGTATATTAAATAATTTAACTTTGTCATTGATTTGTCTACAATTTGATATTATAATAAAAATATACAATAAGAAAAGGAGAAACCTCATGTGTGAAAATTTAATTATTGAGACAAAAATGCTTCGCAAAAGCTTTGTCTCTAAAATCAAGGGAAAAGAAAAATTAGTAGAAGCAGTAAAAGGTGTTGACCTTACAGTTAAAAAAGGTGAAATCTTCGGATTTCTCGGCCCAAATGGTGCGGGAAAATCAACTACTCAAAAAATGCTTTCCACTTTACTGCTTCCAACCAGTGGGGAGGCCAGGATTAATGGATATGATTTGACAACGCACAAGCAGCAGATACGCCAGAGTATCGGGTACGTAAGCCAGGCTGGCGGCACAGATTCTATATCAACAGGAGTTGAAAATTTAGTTCTGCAAGCACAGCTCTATGGACTGGATGTTACAGATGCAAGAAAACAAGCTGCAAAATTTATTCATCGTTTTCAAATGGACTCTTTTGCTGATCGACGGGCAATTACATATTCAGGAGGCCAACGTCGTCGATTAGATATAGCCCTGGGGATGATTCACCATCCAGAAATTTTACTTCTAGATGAACCCACCATCGGCCTTGACCCTCAAAGCAGGGCATATTTATGGAAAGAAATACAAAATTTAAAAGATGACGGTATTACAATTTTTCTCACTACCCATTACTTAGATGAAGCTGACAAACTCTGTGATACTGTAGCTATTATAGATAATGGAGAGATTGCAGCCACCGGCACGCCGTCGCAGCTAAAGAGCGATATCGGCTTTGATACTATTTTACTGGGTTTTGCTACAGAGCAAATTGCTAAAAAATCCGAGGAACTGTTAGCTGAAGTAGTACAAGCACAAAAAGTACAAGTTAAAGACAATTTGGTTTATTTATATATTAAAGATGGAGAACAAGTTTTGCCTAACATAATACGGTTACTTGATACTAACAACTTAGAGACTAAAAGTATTTCTTTATCAAAACCTAGTCTGGATGATGTTTTCTTAAAACACACCGGTAGGTCATTAAGGGAGGACAATTGAAAGATGAAAATGTTACACGAAACAAAATTAATGTTTATAAGGAGCATACAACACACCCTTCGAAATCCAATTTGGCTGTTCCTTAATTTATTCCAGCCTCTGTTATATTTATTTCTCTTCATGCCACTATTGAAAAGTCTAGGAGGCGTACCAGGGTTACCAGCAGGAAGGACAGTTGAAGTTTTCACTCCAGGACTTCTAGTCATGTTAGCACTATTTGGCTCAGCCTTTGTGGGGTTCGGTCTTGTAGACGAAATCCGCTCCGGTGTAATCGAACGCTTTCTAGTTACCCCGGTAAATAGATTATCTATTCTGCTAGGCAGAATATTGAAAGATGTAGTTGTACTCCTGATTCAATGTATTTTAATAACTTTATTTGCAATTCCGTTTGGTTTAAGTATAAATATTGGTGGTTTTTTACTTTCTTTACTCTTATATGCTGTAATTGCCGTTGCTATGGCATCTATGTCCTATGCTTTTGCCCTTATCTTCAAATCTGAGGATACACTAGCTTCAATGCTTAATACAATTGCATTACCTATTTCCTTATTGTCAGGGATTATGCTTCCACTGGCACTGGCTCCTCTCTGGCTGAAAAATATAGCTAAGATTAATCCATTCTCATATGCAGTAAATGCTTCCCGTGCATTATTTGTGGGCAGCATAAACAATGTAGATGTAACAAAAGGTTTTATAATCATTATATTACTCGCAGCAATTACTTTCTGGTGGGCAGTAAGAACCCTTAAAAAGATGGCTGCTTAATTGATAAAAAGGTTCAGGTAAGGGAAAATATTCCTCATAAAATAAATTCCGCCTGAACCTAAAAATCACCCAATATTTTTACTTTCCATTAATTCCTCACGGGAGATCAAAAATTATTATTGTAAAAGTAAATACCTAAATATGTGCAGCGAAATACTTCCAATTAGCATGATAGTTAAAAATATATGAGTATATAACCAAAGCATTTTATGCCTTACATATATTTTTTTAAAACACTTCATAAGTATTCCAATTAATGTTATCAAAATCATCAATAGAAGGCTAATGTATCCGGTGGAAAACCTAATGTGAGTTAAGTTGTTTCCAGCATGGATAAAGGCTAAAATTGTTGCTATTACAGAAAAAACACAGTGGTAGTTTAATAAATTTTTAATCGGTAATTTTATTTGGGGACAAATGCTTTTGAATCTTTTAAATAAACTATAGCTGCAGCTTAGGATAAAAAATAAACATATCCACCAACCCGACAATTGATTATTCACCAGACTCTAATGCATTTTCAATAGCTTTTAAAATTACCTTACTGCTATTTGTTGCCCCTGAAATAGTATCCACCTGCAGACTTTGAGCTTTTACCACCTTTTCTGGAATAACTTCTGCTGGCTTTCCCCTTTCATTTTTATGACTTAGCAGGGTTATATCTACAATCTTATTATTTTTAACTGTAACTGCAACTTTTGCGCCCACATACCCCACATCATAGGAGCCTGTATATTTACCATCCGAAACCTTTGATAAATCCACATTACTAATTTTTAATTCTTCAATTGCTTTCTTATAATTCTGCACAGAAATTAAATATTTCCCCCCAATAATGCCCACAACTAGAATCACAATACAAACTGCACTAAGTACTATTTTTTTTACATTTGACATGCCAAATCCCCCTTCGCATAATTTTTACTGCTTGTTTTTATCCGAACACTACCATTGCTAATACTCCCATCTTCTTCAAAGTGGGAGATAAGCAATGCTATGTGCCTGGATAAGTTCTTCCCCTAAAGGATAACGTATTCTAAGTGCTAAAGACACTAAGAATACTGTTAATAAGGTTCAGATGGAGATAAGCAGTTCTCTAAAACAAACTCCAGCTGAGCCTAAGAATCACTTGATAGTTATATTTTTTAAATAATCAACTTCTTCAAGTCATTGCCTAAGCCATTACAACTTGATTTTCTTTCCATATCGGAAAGTGTATAATAATTATATATCTTTACTAATCCTTTTTGCTGTGTAGTGGCTGAATTTAGCTCTACATCAACTGCCTTTTCTTCAAAAGATATTTTATAGGTTTCATTTTCAAAGGGATAGGTAGGAAGTGCCACCTTTTTCTCCTTGCCTGTGGAGAGTTTATTAGGATTATACCTAGTTCCCAGTACATAAAGCTTAGCAAATGCTGTTATAATAGATTCTACAGCATTTTCATTTATATTCATCTCAACCCAGTTAAACAGTCTATCATCATAAAATTCTTTATTCTTAATTTTATCAACTTTGCCAGGATAAATAACTACCTGATCTTTATTTACAAATCCATCTAAACTTTTAATATTTTCTATAACCTTTATTGGAATATCCAAAAACTCTTCAATAGCTCCTGAAGGTGTTAATATAGGAGAATTTAAATACACGGCATTTTCATTGCTCTTAGAATAGTTACCCTCTTCTATAATGCTAATATGAATAAGTTGCCCCAAAGCCTGATCTAAATTTATTAAACCTGTTAAAACTGCTGCAGTTAAAATGCCCGTACCCTGTGCAATTATTCCGCAAATATTTAAATCAAAATCATTTAAAAGAATGCCAAGTGCATATTGAACTGCAAAAGAATGAATAAGTTCAATTTCTTCACTATATTCATTTTTCAACTCCTTATATCTATCCATGCATTCTCTGTATGCGGTATTAAATGCAGCAAAACGGGAACATAAATCATGTTTACAATCTTCAAAAATCTTCATGTTACCATCCAGCATAAGGTAAGCTTGAGTTTCACGATTTGGGTGAGAACGTCCCTTATAAACTCCTTCAATGCTGCTGCCGTTTTCAAGTGAAGTAAGCACTTTCAGCAAATGCGCCCTTGATTTCACTACTGCTGCAGCCTTAGTGATTAATTCCTTTTGAGCACTATTTACAGTAAAGCAAATTGAAGCTGCACTTAAATTTTCATACTGTTCTATGTGATTCTTTAAATTAGCAGCTATGCGTTTCACCACATTTTCATTTCTACCAGTTAACTGTAACAGGTATGGAGGTCTTTCTTCCTCATATTCCCTTATATCTGGAGCTTTTTCCAGAACCACATGAACATTGGTTCCACCAAAGCCAAAGGCATTCACTCCTGCCCTTAGAGGAGTTATGTTATTGCCTTTCCATTCCATCGGTTCTCCACTAACAACATAAAATGGAGAATTAGCAAAATCTATATTAGGATTACTTCTTGACTTATCATAGTTTACAGTGTGCGGTATTTTTTTATTCTTAAGTGCAAGAACTACTTTTATTAAACTTGTAACTCCAGATGCGGATAACATATGTCCTATGGAAGATTTAACTGACCCAATAGCACAAAAACCTTTTTCTGATGTAAAGGAACGAAAAGCGTGAGTCATACCTTCAATTTCAATAGGGTCACCCAAAGGTGTACCTGTACCGTGAGTTTCAATGTAAGATACGGTTTCTGGATTGATATTTGCTTCCAAATACGCTTTTCTTATAGCATCTGCCTGTCCCTGAGGTCTAGGAGCTGTTAAGCCCTGAGAATGTCCATCATTATTCATGGCAGAACCTTTAATTACAGCCAGTATATTGTCCCCGTCTCTCATGGCATTTTCTAGTGGTTTTAACAGTACTGCACTGGCCCCTTCTGAAAGTACCATACCATCTGCCCTGCTGTCAAAAGGGTAACAAACTCCTGTTTTAGATAAGGCTGTTACTCTGCTTAAACCTACAAATGGAGTAGGTGAAAGATTCAAATTCACACCTCCAACTATAGCCATTTCACTTTGTCCTGTTCTAATACTCTCACATGCCAGGTGCAGTGCTGCCAAGGAAGATGAGCATGCTGAATTAATTGTTAAACTTGGCCCAGTAAAATTCAGACAGTGACTTACCCGAGCTGCTACCTCATTTAAACTATTTCCTGCAACAAAATCAGGAAGCATCTCTGCTGGTTTCAACACATTAAAAATACTGTTCATTATTTCATCCTGTTCTGCATGGCCTATGTTATTAAATGTGTGATTACTTGATAAATAATTCTTTAGTTTCATGTAAGTTCTATAATTTGCAAAGTGTTCTCCATAGGTGTTTTGTTCACAGCCTACAAAAACTCCAATATTATTTGAGCCATATCTTCCTCCATAGCCAGCTTGCTGTAACGCTTCCCATGCAATCTCCAGAAAAATTCTCTGCTGCGGATCAGTAACAACAGCTTCACTTGGGGACAAACCAAAGAACATAGGATCAAACTCGTAGGGCTTATCTATAAACCCACCATACTTGGAATAAGAAGTATACAAAGAGTTTACATCTGTACTAAAATAATCCTTTAATGACCATCTTTCTGATGGCACTTCTCTTATCATACATTTGCCACTTTCAAGAATACTCCAGTATTCATCTAGTGTATTTGCACCTGGTATTCTGACACTGGCACCTATTATTGCAATATCCTTTATTTTTTCCATTGGAAAAGTATTTTTTTCTGAAATATCTATTTTTTGTGCTGTTACTCCATCGGAATCTCCAGAATAAACTTTATCAATATATTGTGCCAATGAATCAGGAGTTTGATATTCAAATATTAATGTAGGATATAATTCTATTCCAAGATTATGCCCTAACTTTTCCATAACTTTAACTGCTCCCAGTGAATCCAAGCCTAACTCAAGAAAATTCTGTCCTATATCTAGTTCTTCCTGATGAATCTGCAATTGGTCAGCAATAATTTTATAGACAGTCTCTCTAATATTTTGGGATTTTTTAAAGTCTAGCGTATTAACTTTAATTGAAAGAGGTTTCTTTTCCTGTGTTATTTCAAGCTTATCTAGAATGTGTATTACTCTTTGACTTCCATCTGACAATACCCTCATTAGTGCTTCCACAGCTTTCTCCACAGGAAGAGGATTTAATCCTTGAACTTTTATTGCCATTGAAGCCATATTACCAAGATTAGCACCCATTCCAGTTTTAGACCATAGGGAATAATTTAATGCAATAGTTTTTCCCGGTACATTTTCAGATGCCCTATAAAAACTGTATGTTGACAAAAAGGAATTTGCTGCAGCGTAATCGCCAAGTCCTGCTGACCAGATCTTTTTCGAGGAAGATACTGATGAAAGCATAACAAAAAACTTTAAAGGCTCCTTTCTTGTAACATAATCAGTTATTATCGCTCCCTGCACCTTAGGTTCTATAACACTATTCACTGTATCAACGCTTTTATCTAAAAGTTTAAAGCTTGAAAAATCCCAGGTGCCCGCTGCATGAATTACACCTTGAATAGATCCATATATATTATTTACTTTCTCCATAAGGACTTCCATTTCATTAATTTTTGTTACATCTACAGCTTCATAAATAACATTTGCTCCAAGTTCTTCAAGCTTTAAGATTAAATCAATCTTTTTAGCCCATTTAGCATTATTAGATATTTGTGTATTCCACTCTTCTCTTAATGGTAATCTTTCACGGCCTGTTAAAACTAGGTTAACTTTAGCCTTTTTAGCAAATGCTTTGGCAATTTCACCTCCTACAGCACTTGCACCTCCCGTAATCAAATAGGTTTCGCCATCATTAAACTGGATTTTTGAAGATTTACTCAATTCACCTGTGTTGATTAAATCTCTTACATACCTTACTCCATCTCTGATAACTACTATACCCTCACTATTTATTTCCTTCCCTATCTCATTAAATAGGATTTCAGCAAGTTCTTTATTAGATTTATACTCTTTTTTATCTATATCTATACAATATGAATTTATAAAAGTATTTTCCTGATCTAAAGCTAATGCCAGAGTTACAGCAATAGATTGGTGTGGATTAAAGATTTTATAATTTTCAGTTACAGATATGCCGCTGTTTGTAGCCAGCAATAATCTGATGTTTCCTGCATTAAGTTCTTTTAAAGCCTTTCCAATACACAATATACTGTAAATATCCTCCCGAACCACCCTGTCATCAAATACAAATTCTGATTTCCAGGCTTCCCTTTTAAAATTCCATAAATGTATCACTGCAGCTATAGGTTCTGGAATGTTTTTAAAAAGCTCAACATAATCCCTCTCCACTAACGGATTAATTATAAAATTTTTATTGGAATCACAGCTGTATTCACTTCCTGAGCTAACAACATAAATTTTATTTTCTTTTTCATCAAACATTGATTTGAATTCTTCTCCAATGCCATTTCCATCATCAAATATTACTACATTCCCTGCTGGTAATAAACTAAGGGAGTTGTCTGATTCAGCTTTCCAGTTCCAACTATAAAACCAGCTGTTTGGTACCTTTATATTTTCCATTCCAAAATCAGGCCTATATGTACTCCTGTGGAATGGATATGACGGTAATTGAACCTTATTATAGCGAAT
Organism: Candidatus Clostridium eludens; assembly: GCF_045310515.1. Classification (NCBI taxonomy): domain Bacteria; kingdom Bacillati; phylum Bacillota; class Clostridia; order Eubacteriales; family Clostridiaceae; genus Clostridium; species Candidatus Clostridium eludens. The sequence continues at coordinate 24,262 of NZ_JBJHZX010000001.1, forward strand.
ACCCTGCTCAAATTTTTCCCAATTTATATTTATTCCTGAGCAAAAGAGTGAAGACAGTGTGCCTAAACAGGTATCCCAGGAATCCTTCTTGCGGTCTGAAGCTGTGAAAATTATTTTAGCATTGCTAGTTTTTATACCTCTTGCCATTCCTGATAATATCTTATCAGGGCCACACTCAATAAAGGTATCTACAGAGTTGTCTGATAAATATTTTAAACTTTGCTCGAACTTTACAGGTTGAAGAATATGCTGAATCCAGTATTCAGTATCAAAAGGTTTATTCATTATTTCTCCTGTGACATTTGATACTACAGGTATTTTAGGAGAATTAAAGGTTACCCCCTCTAATACTGCCTTGAAATCACTCAGCATTGGCTTCATAAGCGGCGTATGAAAAGCCTGGGAAACATTTAATTTTTTAAATCCTATTCCCTCTTTTAGCAGTACTTCACTAAATTTTTCTATCGCATTTACTTCCCCTGATATAACCTGATGGGTTCCATTGTATGCTGCAATCCAAACATTACCTTCAAAAGCTTCAAGTAACCCTTGGAGTTTGTCTCCAGAGGTAAACACTGCACACATACTGCCCGATGACTGCAGCTCTTCCATTAATTTGCCTCTGGCAGCTACTATTTTTGCAGCATCCTGTAGACTTACTATGCCCGAGAGACAAGCTGCTGACCATTCACCAATACTATGACCAAGCACATAGTTAGGTTTAACCCCTAAATCTGTAAAGAGCTTTCCAAAAGCATAGTCAATAGTAAACACCACCGGCTGTGTAATATTTGTCTTTGCAAGAAGTATTTCATCTGCTTTGTCACTATAAATCAAGTCAGTTATCTTTTCATTAAGGTAAGGATAAAACACCTCCGAGCATTCATCAATATATGTCCTGAAAATAGGCAGATCTTCATATAGTTGTTTTGCCATGCCAACATATTGTGAGCCCTGACCTGTGAACATTAATGCTATTTTAGGAACTACTTTACCCTCAATATGATCTAATTTCACTTCTTGAAGCTTACTCATTAAATCCTCACAAGAGTCTGCAACCACACTACAGCGATATTTAAGCAGTGTCCTGGTGACATTTTCTGTATAACATATATCTCCCAAGGAACTTTCATTATTAGTCTTAAGATATTCTACTAAATTTTTTATTTTTTGACTTAATGATTCTTTTGTATTTGCAGAAAGACATAGAACATGCTTAGATCGTTCATATATTTTTTCAGTCTTTGTTTTAGTTAGCTCAGGAGTCTCTTCAATAACCATATGGCAATTAGTACCTCCAAATCCAAAGGAATTAATAGAAGCCCGTCTGGCTATGTTTGGAGAAACTTTCCACTCCTTTGCCTTAGAAATAGTATAAAAAGGAGTCCTATCAAATTTAATAGAAGGATTAAGCTCATTTAAATTCACATTAGGAGGCATAATTTTATTATTTAAGGCTAATACCACTTTAATAAAGCTGGCTATACCCGCACTGCTGAGAAGATGTCCAATATTTGATTTAACTGACCCTATAGCTATGGAATTAGCTTCAGGACTCCACCTTTTAAAAGCCCTGTCTAGAGCTCTAACTTCACTTAAATCCCCAATCTTTGTACCAGTGCCATGTGCTTCTACATACTGTATATCCTTAGGATTGAAATCATTATTTATATACAAGGATTCAATTACTTCACGCTGGCCATCAGGGTTAGGTGCCATAACTCCTATAGAGTGTCCATCATTATTTATCGCACTTGCTTTGATAACTGCAAGAACATTATCTTCATCTTTCAAAGCTTTTTTCAAAGGCTTCAGCAAAACTAGACCTGCACCTTCTCCTGGAACAAAACCATCAGCTTGAGAATCAAAAACTCTTGACAGTCCGCTTGTTGACAGGGCACCTGCATTACTAAAATATATATATGGAGTAGGAGTGAGTAAAAGGTTAATTCCTCCTGCTAGGGCAAATTCACATTCACCCCTAAGAAGAGACTGGCAGGCCAGATGAATAGTCACTATTGAGGATGAGCAGGCTGTATCTATCACCATACTAGGCCCTTTTAAATTAAATTCCTGAGAGGTTCTAGCTGCAACCATATTCAAAATATTATCCACAAGTAAATTAGGATGGAAATGGGTTATACCAAGCTTATTTTTCCATTCCTCAAGAATAGACTTTTGTTCTTCTTTTGTAAGTGAGTTAAAACTATCAAAGCTTTTGAGATTTGACATATTTAAAGTATTTAAATGATATTCATAATAGGAATTTGTACCAGCTCCAATAAATAACCCCAAATTTTTCCCACCTATTTTTTTCTTACAATACCCTGCCCTCTCTAATATTTCAAATACTAATTCAAGCATAATTCGCTGCTGAGGATCCATAACAGCGGCCTCCTCATCAGATATATTAAAAAATTTAGCATCAAAATCAAAAGGTTTATCTATAAAAGCACCTGTACTGCAATTTGTTTTTATTGGATCAACATCAGTACTATAGTATTTATCTATATCCCATCTATCTGCAGGTATTTTATCAATACTACACTTTCCATTTACGATATTATTCCAAAATTCTTCAGGAGTTGATGCATCAGGAAAACGGCAGGCCATTTCTATTACTGCTATGTCATCATCCTTATCTACTAGGGATGGAGCTACTTTTGTCACATTAATTTCTGGGGTATTTTCTTCATGTAATCTTCTAATATATTCATCCATATCACTTATAGTTTCACAATTGATAAGTATATCATGACTTAAAGTTAATTCTAATTCATCTTCTAGCATACTTAAAATTTGCACTGCTTTTACCGAAGTTCCTCCTAATGATAAAAATGACTGATTATATCCTATACTTTCTGCAGGTCTGTCCAGTACTTTCGCCCAAATTTCACGTATTTTATCCATATTTTGTCCTGATATTAAAGGCCTGGATGTTTCACTTTTCTCTGTTTTTTCTATCTCATTAAATAATAACTCATCTGAGGTAAATGTTTCACCCTCATACTCATTATTTAAAAATGACTGTACCAGCATAAAACGCTGTATTTTACCGCTGGTGGTCTTAGGAATAGATTTAATCAAAACAACATATTCAATGGCAATACCAAAAATTTCATTTATTCTACTAAGTATATTTGCATAAAAGCTTTTTGAATTATCCTTATTGATACGAAGTGCAGAAAATAAGGCAACTTTTTCTCTTCCTTCTTTTTCATCATGCCATGCGCATACTACAAGTTTTCCTGGTTTTACCCCTTCAAATTCTTCTAACTTAAACTCAATATCATGTGCAAAGAAATTTTGTCCATTAACAAAAATTATGTCCTTCATACGCCCTGTTACACATAACTTTCCATCAATCATAAAACCAATATCACCTGTTTTTAGCCACCCATCCTGAAAGGAATTAAGGGTCGCTTCTGGATTATTAATGTAACCTGAAGTAACATTGTCACCTTTTATTTGAATTTCCCCCAATTGTTTTTCTAAAACTACTTTTCCCTGCTCATCTACAATACGAACCCCCGTTCCAGGAACAGGATATCCTTCACTGGCCACCTGGAATGAATCAAAATTACCTTCATCAATTTCTTCAGCTATTGAATTATTTACAAGGCTATTTCTGCTGATACAATGACTTTCCGGTTTAGTACCTGCAATGGGAAAAGTAACAGCTAAACAAGCCTCAGCCATTCCATACACCATATACATACTTGTTTCAGATAAATTACATACAGCTAATTTTTCCATAAATTCTTTAGCTAGGGGTACAAAAATAGGTTCTGCACCATTAAAAATTAATCTTAGGGAACTTAAATCCCAGGCTTCAAGATGTTTGTCTGTAATTTTTCTAAGCAGTAATCTATAGCCAAAATTAGGGCTGGAAGTTACAGTAATTTTATGCTTGGAAATTGAATCAAACCAAAGAGCAGGTCTTCTTACAAACTTTACAGGATGCATGTTTATCTGAAATATACCTAATGCAATTAATGTCAAATGATTGCCAATTAAACCCATATCATGATAATAAGGCATCCATGAAAAAAATCTATCCTCTGAAGTTAAACCCGCCCCTTCAATAATTCCTTCTATATTAGTCAATAAATTTTTATGTGTTAAAATTACTCCCTTAGGTTTATTGGTAGTTCCTGAACTAAATTGTATAAAAGCAGGCTTTTCTGATGGTGACAGATTTATTGAACCTTTTACTGTACTCTGCTTTAAGATTGATACATCCAGCATCAACATATTTTTACAATCCTCATATAACTCATTATTTTTCATACTTCCAATCATAGAAGCATCACTTATTATTACAGGTTTTTCAAGGGTATTCCACACATTTATGAGCTTTTCTAAAGAAGCATTTTTTCTCTTGAAGGATGAAGGATAGGAAATTGGTGCAGGTATAATTCCGCCAAGTATACAAGCCCAAAAGCTGATGGCAAAATCAATATTATTTTCAAAGGAAAGAATTGCAAAATCGTCTTGTTTTAAACCATTTTCTTGAAGCATTCCTAAACAGTAAACAGCCTTTTCAAGTATTTGTTTATAGGTTAAGAAAACTTCTGTATTATTATCTTGTATAAACAATATCCCTCTATCCTTTTGATTTTCTGAAGCTTCTATTAATAAGTTACCAATATTTATTTTACTGCAATACTTGCCTGTTATAGGCTTCCCCCAGGCAATTGACATTTTTTCATTATTCATGTAATCATCCCCTTAATTATAGTTTCTCAAATTATACTCATATTTACCTCTTTTAATATAGACTGTAAAAAGAAATACAACAAAAATTAATAGACATACACTAAAAATATAATCATTTCCAAACAAACTCATAACTGTAGATGAAATCACCGGACCCATGGTAGATCCAATTCCATAGGAGAAAGTAAATAATGAGGTTCCAGAAGGTATATCTTCTTTATCTAAGTTTTCAACTGTAACTGCCAGCGATAATGGATATATAGGACCAATGACAGCACCAGATAAAAATGAGAAAATTAATCTTAGCGCAAAATTATTGAAAATTATAATTCCTAAAACCGTAAATACAGAAATAAGAATAATAACTATCAAAGTTTTCTTTCTTCCCAGCTTATCTGAAATATAAGTCATAGGTATAGTACCTGCAATACTTCCCACTACAAATATTCCCAGAGCATATCCAAGATATGAAAGGCTATATTTTTCATGGAGAAGAAAGATAGGATAGAGAGTAATTAGAGTAGTTTCTGTAAAACCATATAAAAACGCCCCCTGAAGTCCAATAAATACCTTTCCTAATACATTTCCCTCTGGCTTTTCTGGAAATATTATTTTTTCTTTAAAATTTAGCCCTATTATTATTGGACACAATACGAGAGTAACTATAGGAATCATAAAAGGAAACCAAGCTTTATACATATATAACTGTGGACCTGTAACAGAGCTGAATATAAAACCTACAGCAAAACAAAATGAATATAAGCCACTGACTATACCTCTTGTATTATCCTCCGTTAAATTATGGAGCATTGTTTGTACTCCAACCATATCAGCACTTATGCCAAATCCCATGATTACCATTAAAAAAAGCCAGAGAAATAAGTTTGTAACCAAAGGAAAAATACCACAGGCCCCTGCAGCAATTAATGCCCCTAATAACATAACTACTTTTATGTCCTTATTTCTCATTCTTTTATCCATTAGAATAGAACCTATTGACATAAAAAGGAAAAAAAATGATGAAATTATCCCAATATATAAGTTTCCCACATTATTTTTTTCTAGGTGAGTGGATGCAAGGGGATTTATGATCCCCATTGCAGTTCCCAGGAATAAACCTACAATATAAAGTACCCATTTTTTTTTTGAAGCAGCAAATGTGCATTTTCTCTTAAATTCATAATAGTTTGTCATTCCTCCTTACCTTTTACTCAATGCAGCTCTGAGAGCGGGTATATGCTGGGATCCAAACCAGTACATATCCTGCTTTCCAAAAATTTTAATAGCTTCTCCAGTAATATACTCTGATTTATCTGAAGATAAGAATAAAACTAAATCGGCAACTTTTTTAGGTGACATAGCATTTTTCTTAAATGCACCTGGAGCCATATTTGTATCTACCATAGCCGGACAAATTGCATTTACCTGAATGTTATTAGGTTTGAACTCTTCAGCTAAAGATTTAGTTAGTCCAATAATTCCATGCTTAGACGCTGAATAAGCACTCATCAAAGGATATCCTATAAAAGATGAATCAGAACCTAAATTAATAATCTTTCCTGATTTTTGTTCCACAAAATGTGGTATAGTCAAATAACACAGGTTATATGTTCCAAACAAATTGACTTCTACAATTCTCTTCCATTCCTCTTCTTTAATATCCGTGAAAGGAGCCATTTTCGTTATTCCTGCGTTATTTACAAGAACATCTATTTTACCAAATTCAGAAACAATTTTTTTCACAGCATTCCCCATAGCATTATAACTGCTGATATCTGCTGTTATAGTTATAACTTTACTGCCAATTCTTTTAATCTCTGCTGCTGTTTCTTCCAATTCACCTGCTGTCCTTGATATAATAGCTATCTCAGCACCTTCTTTAGCCATTTCAATGGCAATAGTTTTTCCTATGCCTCTTCCTCCACCGGTTACAATTACACTTTTGTTTGATAAAAAGCCCTCCTTTTTACTTCCCCTTATTAATGAAAGAGGCTTTAAAGTACTATTATATTCAGTATTTTTCTGATTATTGATATAGGAAATCATCTCTATACAAACTTTCATGTATTCATTTCCAAGACGTTTTATGGTAGATTCACTGTACATATTCTTAGAATATTCTATTTCTAAATTTAACTCACCATTTACTATAGAATAGAAGAATTCAATTAATGAAATTCTCTTTTGATCAGGATGGGAATATCTCCTGTCAATATCATCCTTTGAAAATTCAAATATATCATATTGAGGTATATCCCTGTTTCCCAGATAATTTGATCTTATGGATGCTAAATTTAAATCAGGATATAGATATGAAGGCAAATTGTCTGAAATCAAATCGTAGCTTATACCGTTCATTGGAACTCCATTCATAGCACTTGTGATCTTATTGACTATTTCATTCCAATCCTCATTGTGTCCTATAGTAACTCCCAGTGGATAATTTATTGCAAAATTTCCTGCAGTCTGGAAAAATATATTATTACCCAGATCCCTTCCATTCATTCTATGGCTTACTACTATCCATGATTTGTTATAAAGCTTTTGCAGCATTTTATAAAGCGGTGCCAGTAAAATTGGATATACACTTGTTCCGAAGCATTTCTTTGCAGTAGTCAATAACTGCTGTGTTTTAGCTTTATCTAAAATAAACATTTCTGAACTAGCAGACTGCTCAGTATTACTGCCTAGGTTAAAATCCTCAGGAATCTTAAAGGAATAAAATTCTGAAGGAAATTGTTTTTTCCAATAATCTACAAACTCCAGACCTTTATTCTTCTTTTCTTCATTAACTCGCAGAACAAAATCCCTATATGATTTTGATTTTTCAAGTTTAATATCTTCAGTCAGAATAAGTTGTCTATATATTTTCCATATATCCTTAAACAACAGTTGATTTGTTATAACATCAGAAATAAGGTGATGTCCAATTACAGAAATATCATAAAGAGAACTATTTACCCTTACAACAACCACTTTCCAGAGGGGCCATTTGTCTACTTTTAGATCTAAGATAATTTTATCAATTAAATTTTTGACCTCTTTGTCTCTCTCTTGATGCTCCATATGAGAACCATCATAAAAATCTGCTTTTACATTTTGTCCTAAAGGCAAAAATTTCTGCTGCCATTTTTCTCCTTTATTAACTAATACACTTCTTAAAACATCATGGTTATCAGCTAATATTGAAAGGGCTTTGTTAAATAGCTTATAATCTAAAGGCTGTTTGTATAAAAACCTTGTATATCCAGTCCATTGATATGGATAATCAAAATAATTCATTAGCCAATTCTGTGCAGGTGACAGTGGTATTTCACTGGTTAGTGCATCTTCAACCACATTACCCTTTAGTTTCCTTTGAGATAATTCATTCAAAACTTTTCTATCAAGCTTCCCATTAGGAGTCTTTGGCAAAACGGTCACCCATTCAAAGCGGTGGGGAACCATGTAATAAGGGAGCTTCTTTGTTACACACTTTTTTAATTCACTATCATCTACTTTATTACCTGAAACCCAGGCAAATAATTGCTTCTGCCCCTGAATATAGTCCACTGCAATTACAGCAGTTTCATTTACACAAGGATGAGTTCCAAGCACTGCTTCAATTTCTCCCAGCTCAACTCTAAATCCTCTTATCTTCACCTGATTATCTTTGCGTCCATGATATTCATAACTCCCATCTTGCCTTCTGGAGGTTAGATCTCCTGTTCGATACAAATAATCACCTGGCACATCTTTAAAAGAATTAGGTTTAAAGGCTTCTTCTGTTTTCTGTCTATTATTCATATAGCCACTGGAAAGCTGAACACCACCAATCCAAAGTTCCCCTATTTCCCCATCTGGAAGTTCTTTCATATTTTCATCTAAATTTTTGATGAACACATTGTCAATAGGTCTGCCTATTGGAATACTGTTTTCTCCATTAGTTCCAGGCCTTTTGTCAATCATGTGACAGGTAACATCAATAGATGCCTCAGTAGGTCCGTAAAGATTTGCAAGTCCTATTGATAAACCATGCTTATCTATCCATTTTTGCATTGTGGCCATTGGCAGTGCCTCACCACTAAAAATTAACCATCTTAAATCCTTAAAGTTATAATCATCATCCTCTAAAGCATTTACAAATTCACCAAACAAGGATGGTACAAAATGCATTATATTTATTTTTGTATCTATCATCCATTTTCCTAAGCTCCATGGATTTTTTACAGTTTCCTTACTAGCAGGACATACTATACCTCCATACATTAAAGGCCAGAAAAGTTCCCATACAGATATATCAAAACAACAAGATGTCTTCTGTGCCACCCGTTCTCCTGGCTTTAACTTAAAAGTATCTTGATGCCATTTTAACCTATTCATATAACCTCTATGCCCCAGCATAACCCCCTTAGGATTTCCAGTTGAACCTGAAGTATAAAGAACTGTCATTAAATCATCAGGAGAATTTATAACTTCAGGCTCACCATCATGAGCAGCCATCCATTGTTCCTTTAAAGTCTGCTTGTAGTTGTATATTGAATCCAAAGGAGTACCATAGTCCAAATACATAAGGACTTTTATGACAGAATCCTCCTTTATTAGTTGTTCTAATGAAGTTTTTAACCCATGCTCAGTAAGTAAAATTTCTATACCTGAGTTATTTAGTATATATTGAACTCTTTCTGTTGGATAATCAGGATCCACTGGCACATAAGCTGCACCTGCTTTCATAATACCTATCATACCAAGTAACATCATAGGACCTGGAAATACCATTATTCCAACAAGGGAATCTCTTTTAACACCCTGGCTTTTTAAATAATTAGCAATTCTGTTTGATATGCGGTCTAGTTCCCTATAGGTTATACTCTCACCCTTATACACAATAGCTATTGCATCAGGCGTAGCCCTGCACTGCTTCACAATTTGTCTATATGGAATTTGTTCTTTCTCCTCAGGATAGCTCTCAGTTAAGCTTTGATTTTTTTCAACTATTGAAGCCATTTCACTTAAAGTCCTGCATTCAAAAAGAGAGTTTTTATCAACTCCTTCATGAAGTTTACACAATCTTGTTATTATACGAATACGCTGTAAAGAATCAACTCCAAAATCAGCCTCCAGATCCTTATGTACATCCTCTTCACAGATAGCTGTACAGCAAATTTCCTCGGCTATTTTCTGGAGTTCTCCAAGTAACATTTTATCTTCCGAAACCTCTAGCCTTAGTACTTCATCCTGATTTTCCACTTCATAATTTGCAAGAAAATAAAGATTATCTATAAATTTTTTAATTAACAAATTAATATCATCTTCATGAAAATGCAAACTATCATAATTGGATGAGATAAAGATTTGATTTTGGAATAATTCAATAACATTATCTATAGCTCCTGCATTAGTTGACGTATATGCTTCATAATCAACTATTTTTAAATTGCCATATTTTTCTTTTATGTGAGTATCTCCAACAAAAGAAAGATATAAGTTTGATTTTAAGCTGGAACGTACAAAAGCTGCTGCTGTTTTAGACATCTTTCCATCTTCAAGCATATCCTCATCTTTTGCCATTTTAGCAGCAATGTAGGTTTGAGCCCTGTCTATTCCTGCAGATATTTTATCTTTTATTTCTTTATCTACCCTCATTACTAGTGTCACCCAATCCTCGTCAGCCTCTTTTGAATTAAAGCTTAGTGACATATTCTGGGCAAAGCACCCTATAAGTCCTGTTGCATCAATACTAGGATATACCTTCCCTCCGGTAGGTAAATTTAATATAATTTGATCACTGTCCTCATCCAGCTGTGTTACAGATTTTAAATAAGCACTAACTATAAGAGTAAACAAAGATACTCTCCATGCTTTTGATTTGTCCATAAGAAGCCTGGTAATATTTTCACTTATCCAGTATTTCTTAGTCTCAACTTGAGCAAATTCATTATCAGCATTACCACTACCAAAAGGATTAAAACTATACTTTGTTTTCCCGCAAACTCGAGAATAACTATCTAAATTTTTGTTTTCTTCAGGATCATTCCAATTATTTATCTCTGAAACTACTTTATTATAATCGCCGAGAGATACGCTTTCCCATAATTTTACACTGACACCCTGTATTTTTGCTGCATATATCTCAAGTATCTCTCTGAGGATTTGTTGATTTCCCAATCCATCTGAAATCAGATGATTATTTGCCAATATTAGTTCATATTCAGCGTCATTTATCTGAATCACCATAAATCTATGAAGCGGGTATACAAAAATATCAAAGGAATTGTTTAGAATTTCTTCAATAATCTGATTAATTCTCTGACTTTTAGCTTGCGCAGGCATGTGTCTTATATCTTGTACCTCTATTTCAGGTAAGGTAGGATTACTGAATACTTTAAGACTATAGTCTTTAAAACTTTTTGCTCCCTCACAAACATCAAATTCCCCCCGTAAACTAGGATGCCTCTTTACTAATTCAATCCAACTTTCCTGCAGCTGATTTAAATAAAGTGGACCCTGAATTTTTACACCTGAACAAATAGTTAATGTCCCCACCGACCAATAAGATACTAAAAATGGATATTGAGCATTCAAAATTACTAAATCATCTTTTTCACTTTGACTTAACTCCTTCACATTGTAAAACTCCTCAAATATAAGAACAATTTCACCTATTGTTTGCAATGACATCAACCGTACTATAGGATACATAGATGTAAACTCATCCAATTGTTCAGCAGGTACAAGCTTCATTAGCTGGTTCATCAATGTTACCATTTTAATTGAATCAATTCCCAAATCACCTTCAAGAAACATTTCACAATCAAGATCTTCAACTTTATGCCCAGTTACATTTGATATAAGTTCATATACTTGCCCTTTCATATCTTCTGAATTCATTTGATTAATACACACTTTAAATTCCCCTTCCATATGTTATTAAAGTATCTGACTTATAGACAGTTATCCTGGTAAAATATACTTTCATTTCACATTAAATTTTCTAGTTTTTTAAGCCACGTGGATAAAATTTTACATAGCATTTTTTCTGGTTTTGGTGTAATATGTTATTGGTTATTTGTCATAGTCAGCTCTTTATATAAGTCATCCATAAATCAACCTATATCTTAGAGTTTGGCTATGCATTTTTTATGAATAAGTATTTTACAGACTTGTTATAACATGATTTATAGTTTCAACCACATTTTTCATATTATCATTTATGAAGAAATGTCCTCCCTGAAAGGCGTATTTTTTACATTGTTTTCTTGTATAACCTGACCATTCATCTATTTTTTGGACATCCACCAATTTATCATGCATACCATAAAAAATAGTTATGGGATAATCAAATGGGTTTTTTGTGTCATTATATTGATATGTTTCAAGAATCCTAAAATCAGCCCTGAGTATTGGAACAAAATAGCTGGCTAATACTTTATCTTCAAAAACTTCAGCAGGAGTAGCACCATATTCTAGGATAATATTTTTAAACTTATCTTCAGGCAACCTGTAACAAAGTTCTCTCTTACTTTTAACATGTGGAGCATTAGAACCTGAAAATATTATATTAAGAGGATTATTTAGACCGGATTGTTTAATTTTGCAGCTTAGTTCATAGGCAATTATACTCCCCATACTATGTCCAAATATTACATATGAACAGTCATTTAAAACATCTTTTATTGATGAAAAAACATCATTAACTGAGTCTTCAAGGGTTGTATATAAGGGTACGTTTCTCCTTCTTCCCCTTCCAGCCAGTTCAACTCTATATATTTCAATAGATCTGTTAAGATATTTTGTCCATTTACTGTAAATCATCGATGATCCACCAGCATAAGGCAAGCAGATTAATCTAATTTTATCCATTTTACCACCTCACAAGGGCCTTGAACATTTTATACAATTCTAAGTCACTCCATAGTATAATGTTATCTGAAAAATTATTGGCTCTAGCACATACTGAAAGTTTGTAATTTTTATCTATATCATATTGTTTGAAATAACACTCCTCAAAACTACCTTCTCTTTCAACCCGTATGCCATCATTACAAAGTTTTATATTAAATGAATTAAGTGCCATATACAGACCTTTTCCAACAGCTTTAATATAACTTTCTTTTAAAGTCCAAAATTCATAAAATAGAGGCAATCTAGAACCTTCATCTGATGTCAGAATACTGCCATATTCACTTTCAGAGAAAAAGCGCTGAGCAATACTAAAATCAATAGGTTTAATTTGTTCAATATCAATGCCTACTGGTAGATTATGTACTGCACACACTATCCAGTGTCCTGAATGAGAAACATTAAAATGAATATTTTCGGGGTAACTTAACAATGGTTTTCCATAATAATTTTTTGTAATACTTAAATCTTCATTTCTTACATGAAAGTTTTTACATAAAATGAATCTTACTAATATTTCAGACATCACTCCCCTTTTCAAATCTTCCACTTTATAGAATTTTTTTACTCTGTTAAGTTTCTCTTCAGTAATAAATGGCATTAACTCATTCAATGTATGAAAATTCACATTATCACTTATATTAACAGCGTAGATATTAACCATACGGAACTCCTCCAGATACAAAACCCTCATAATTCCAATACAATACATACATTATATATTTTTAGAAATATACAAGTCAATAATTCAACGTGTAAAATGACAAATATTAACATAGAATTAACGTATAATTAACTAATATGACTAATTCTTACACAAAATTACATTAAATTCACATTTCAATATCCCACATGAAATTTATTTTAATGGATGAATAAATAGCTGAAACTCCCTATTAAAGACCTATGTATTAATCTCTCTATTGACTATGAAATGTAAAAGGATTATATTTAATAACACTGTTATATTGATAAGGATAAAATTGTTTTAAGTGGAAAAGATAATTTATCCACTGCAAAGTTAAAGCCTCATATACTCTAATAATGTCACCTTTAAGGTGGTTATAATCATCCTGAGTTAACTCTTTATGATCTATAAATATCATTTCATCTCTTAAATGCATTAATACCATAAGTAGATCTGAAAAGATTTCATGTTCTAAAATATTCTCATTACTTATAAGCTTAGATAAAATATCTCTGCCCCCGATAACGATTTTTTTAATCTCAGTATAATTAATTTGTTCAAAATCAATATCATAATTGTAATTCCTAATTTTATTTTTACAATATTCTAAATCATTGAAGTTCAGCTCTAGATATTTAACTTTTTCATCTCCAGCTACTATTAATTTTAATAATGCAAATCCAATATCACTAAAAAATAATCCAACCAACATATTTAACTTGCTCAGGCGTTCAAGACGGGAATGTCTTTCCACAATTTTTTCAAAGACAAGAGTAACGGCAAGTATATTTATTGGAATAAAACAAAGGCTCATTAAAGAATAATATATGGTATTTTCCAACTGACCAAATATTAAATAATGAATTAAAAACATTATAAAAGACAAAAAAATCAAAATAACTGAAATAAATAAATATTGCTTTATATTTTCCACATTTACTCCTTAAAAAAACACTAATATTAAATTGTAAATCTTAATTAATATTAGTGTTGAATTTATTTTTTATTTATGGCAATTACCACTTTCACCCATGATCTTATTTAAATATTTTAGTGCATCTTTTAGATAAAAACATAACATCATTTTCATCTTCATCATAATTCAATTTTGCATTTTCCATTTTTGTTATTGTTCCGTTATATCCATCCAATTGTACACATAAATTTTCATCATCAATTTTATTTTTGATTTTATCTGCAATATCAAAAATTTTTATAGTATATGTTCCCTTGAATGGATTACTTATTTCACTTCCTGCTTCATCAGCAACCTTATTAAAATTAAATGCTAAAGTTATATCCCCAAATACATTTTCCATAGTAACTAATGGATTAGCTTCAGTTCCTAATATGTTTAAAGTTTTATATTGCTGCATCTTATCCCTCCTTATGTCACATAATTCTACATTTAAAGTCAATATTCCTCCTGTATTGTATAAAAATTATGTATGTTTCATCTATGACCACTTGAACTGGAACTTTGTTTAGATGTATTACTCTTATTAAAGTTATTATTCCACTTATCATCATGTTTATTATTCTGGCTTTTATTATCTTTTTTCTGAGAATTTTCATCTTTTCTAATTTTATTGCCATCTACATCTGGAGATTGTCTTAAACTAGTTTTCCCACCATTATTATTTTTATCTAAAATAAAATCATTTTTTCTGGAAGAATGATTTTGTCCTGAAGAGCTATTCTTATTGGTATCATTATTTAATTCTTTACTACCCTTTAGTTCTTTACTACTATTTAACTCTTTATTACTATTTAGTTTTTTATTATTATTCAGCTCTTTACTAGTATTTAACTTCTTACCACCATTCAGTTGTTTACTAACATTTAACTCTTTGCTGACATTTAACTCTTTATTAATATTTAGTTCTTTATTATTACTTTTGTTATTTAATGTGTTTACATTATTTAAAATATTATAGAATATATCATTGCCAGTAGTCTTTTTAGCGTTATTTGAATTACTATTTGAATTCTTGTTTAAAATTACATTGCCATTAGATTGAATTTTAACATTTAAATTAGAAGCTTCTGCATTTGATTTAAACTCAGAAACATCTATATTTTTACCGGTTATATTAATAGAAATGGTGTTTGTCTTCACATAATTATCATTAATAAATTTATCTTTTTTAGATTCATCAATTATCATTTCTAAACCATTATTGATATTCACATTATTTACTTTAATCTGACTTAATATCTTACTTCCATCATCATTTAATGCTTTACAGGAAATAATTTTGTTTAAGAGGTTTACCTTTAATTCAATATGTGGATTTATATCCACTAGAACTGTAGCTACAGGACTGTAATAAGCTTTTGTGCCTGCACCTATGAATAGTATAAACATTATACATGCTGCAGCTGCTATTACTTTCCCATTAGGATAAAAAAAATTATAAAAAACTTCATCTCCTTTAAATATTTCTCCAATATTAGGCTTCTTTCCATTACAGTTTACTTTTATAAATTCACCACAAGAAGTAAGCAAATTAGCATATTTTCCATTTATACTTATTACTATGCCCTCTTTTTTACCCATTATATTCACCCACTTTTATATTTAAATAAGACTTTATGTAAAGGAATTTATTACTATTAAATATTGTAAATAAAACAATAATATATTTTCTCCATTTATCAATAAATTTTTTGTTCAATCCAGTATACATACATATTTGTTTAACAGGTAATTGCTTATTATTTAATATGGAATTACTAATTTCACTATCATTAGATATTTTGAAAACAAGGTCTAAAACAGCATTTCTTGTATCTTTATGTTTGGGACTATTATTTACAAGACTAATAAAATTGATTTTATATTTTTTAAGTTCTTTATTTAATTCAATAATTTCATCTGCTCTATTTTTATTTTCAAATTCTAACTCAAATTTGGATATTGAATTGTCGTTATCCAATTTTTCCATCATATAATCACCATCATCAAAAGTAAGCAAAGGTGAATTTTTATTTTTTCTAAAGTAATCAATTAACGCATTTCTAATTATAATCCTTGCATATGCATAAAAGTTTCCCTTAGATTCACTATAATTATCACAGGCCTTGTTAAATGCAATCAAGGCAATACTTAATTCATCATCATTTTCCCATTGGAGATATTTTTTTGAAATACTATAGGTACATTTATATATAAAATTTTTATTTTCATTAATAAATTCATTTCTATTTTCATAGAACAAGTGACTGATATTTTGCACAAAATCACCTCATCTATAAACATTATACGTGATAAATTAAAATTTTGGGGGGGTATAACAAAAACTCCCTAAAATATATTAACACATAATATATTTTAGGGAGCAGTTAATAGTCATTTTATCGGCTGTTATTCAATTGAGTCACCTTCTATATTTCTAATAATAGCAGTCTCATCTGGTAAATCTCCGATTTCAACTTTTATTTCTGTGCAAATATCTATTAAATTTTCATTATAGTTTTTAAGATATTCTAGTAAATTATAAGGATTGATATGGCTATTTTTATTCACAATAACAGACATTCTATTTATCTTTGAAATTTTTCCTTGTTTGCAGCATTTATCTAAACCCTGTGATATTTTACTCAGTAATATAGTATCATGCATAAGATCTCATCTCCCAAATTAATTTTTTATAACTCTCACTTTAAGCTTAAATTGCATACAGCTCTATTAACAGCTGCATATAGGAGAGTTCCTTTACCACTAATATTATCTATATATTCAAATTTGATTCAATTATGTATAATAAAAGAATTACATAGAAAATATTTTTGCCAAACTTGAAAAACCACTATATAATGGCAATTAGATTAAATCAACTTGTTTAACACTGGAGATATGAACAGAATTACTGATAAAGTAATGATAAATATTACCGTTATCCATACTATTACATTTTGCAATTTATTATTTACATACTTGCCCATAAGTTCTTTATTATTTATTAATAATACCATAAAGATTAAAATTACAGGGCATAACATACCAGCAACCTGTTGTGTATCAATCATAATAGTAACTAGCGACAATTTAGGCACCAACACCAATGCTGAACTACATACAATCATAAAAGTGAAGATACCATAAAAAACTGGCGCTTCATCATATGAATTATCTAGACCGCTCTCAAATCCAAATGATTCACATATAGCATAAGTAGTTGAAAGTGGAATCACCATGGCAGCAAGTA
This sequence comes from Candidatus Clostridium eludens, assembly GCF_045310515.1. Lineage (NCBI taxonomy): Bacteria > Bacillati > Bacillota > Clostridia > Eubacteriales > Clostridiaceae > Clostridium > Candidatus Clostridium eludens. The sequence continues at coordinate 41,761 of NZ_JBJHZX010000001.1, forward strand.
CGGAAGCTCCAAATAATCCAACAGCAAAAAGTATTGTAGCATAGTTACCTGCCAGAGGCTTTAACGCCATAGCAGCTTGTTCAGCATTATTAATTTTGATACCTGCTTTAAACAAAGTCATTGCTGTACACACAATTATAAAAAAAGAAACTAAATCTCCCCAAATAGCACCTAAATATACATCTAACTTTTCGTATTTGTAGTCTTTAATGCTTAATCCCTTATCCACCACAGCGGATTGGAGATAAAATTGCATATAGGGAGTTATTGTAGTCCCTATCATTCCTATAAAAGTTAAAATATAATCTTTGTTAAAATTTATAGTTGGTGTAACTGTTGCCCTAGCAACCTCATTCCAATTTGGATGAACTTTAAAACAAGTTATTATATAAGTGAAAAATACAAAAGTAAATGCCAAAAAAACTTTTTCCGTTTTTTTATAGGAACCCTTAGTTATCACAAACCACACCAAAAATGCCATAATGGGAACTGTAATGTATTTAGTAATTCCAAACAACTCTAAACTTGCAGCTATACCTGCAAAATCTCCAATACATACCCCAAAATTAGCAATAAATAATACACTCATTGCGAAAAAAGACCATCTAACACTGTAGTTTTCTCTAATTAAATCAGATAATCCCTTTCCCGTAACTACAGCCATCCTAGCATTCATTTCTTGGATTACGCCCAAGCTAAATGTTATTAGTAAAATACCCCACAGCATTTTGTATCCATAAGAAGCACCTACAGTTGCATATGTGGCTATACCGCCAGCATCATTTCCGGCATTAACCGTTATAAGTCCCGGACCAATAATACCTAATATAAATAAGAGTTTGTTTTTCTTTTTCATTTAATTTTACCTCCCTACATTACAATGCAGGAGAATGATCTTTGGGCTTCATCAATTGAAACAAGACTTCTCCACATTCATTGATTTTTGATAGTTGTATTTTATTTATACATAAATCACTAGGGTCTGCTTCCATTGACTTCACCTCCTAAGAAAAAATAAAAAGAGCCCCAAAAAAGGCTCTATAAAACTGCAACTAATATTATATCTTTCGTTGAGCTTTAGCACTATACAGCTTTGAGTTTAACTCAGTTACATTAAGTAAAACCTTAATTCGGTAGTACCTGTTAACCCATTGGCATCTTTCGATATTTTTGGGCAGTAACATATATCTGATATAGGAGCCTCACCTAACAATATGCTCTTAAATTTTAACAACCCGTTCAATAAGTATGTCCTCCATACAAGTATAATATTCTATATAGCTATAGTCAATAATTTATGCTCTACTAAATATATAAAGTTATGTTTAGTGTAATTGGGAATATAATAAAAATACATTTGTTCTCTGTAATTATCTTATTCTACACTATCTAAATAAGCAGCATGAACATAACCTATAATACCATTATGATGAATTTTGATAAAAGAATTATAATAATAATCAGTATCGTCAATGTCAACTACATCTCCGTAATATAGAGAACCTAAAACTGCTGAACTGGTATTGGGCTCACTTCTAATATTTATACTATTGTTTACACAATAAAATGCAGGAATTAAGTCAGAATGTGCTATTTTATTTGAACCACCTACATTTCTTACATTTGTAGGTGCAGTTACCATATTAGGTACTAATAGAATGAAGCTTAATATTAAAATATTTATTATTACAAATTTTTTTCTCACCAAAATTATCTCCTTCTAAAATTCAATATTTTTAATAAATGTAATATATTACATAATTACACAAAAGTCAATAATAAATACATATTTTGTAATTTAAAGATGTAAAATAGACAGCCCATCAATAAGATAAGCTGTCTGTTTTATTTAGAAGTGTATATGAAAATATTTTAAGTTGTATACATATATTATTTTACACAAAAAACCTGCATAACTAATGGTAGATATAGCGGCATTTGCTATCCCCCTAGAACTGACAAGTGAAAAACAAAGGTCTCCCACCGGTAATGGAAACAGTAAATGTTCCGGCTTTTCATTTAATAAATCCAATACCATGTGCAGTGCATATCCAAGTCCGAACCAGATAACAAACTTTCCTGCAATCAGCCATACTCCTATATTTATAGTTGTAAAGCCTAGCAAACTATGCATATATTTTCTATGCCCTGTTATTCTTCCCAAAACAATTGAAGCAATTATAAATAAAATACCTATCACCTTCAGCTGCCCCGGCATATTTTTACTTATTAACTTCATAACATTGTAATGAAACAAATATGTATCTGCCAAATATAAGCCTAATAACAAACTAATCATGTGAATAATATCACTTATAACATGTCCAGCTTTAGACATTTTCAAATCTGCATCTGTGGCATATGAGCCCAGTACCACAAACCCCAAACCTATGATAGAAGTTTCTATACTTGCTTTAGGAACTAATAAAAACGCTGCTCCGCAAAGCCCCACCGCTGCATGTGTCTTTCCCGTCATAACTTACCTCCAAAAATTACTTCATTTTCCATTAAGCCTCTTTTCTTGTTCTTAAGAAGCAAGCTTAAAAAACTTTATTTCAAGTATATATCAACTAAATTATCGAATGAATTTAATTAATAAATATATATTTTATATAATGTTTTTAGTTTGTTAACATTGTATATAAATGCTAATATTTCATTTATGGCTATTTGAACTAGAATTTTGTTTAGATGGATTCCCTTTATCGGAATTATTTCCCTGACTTCTATCAGCTCTTTTCCGAGAACTTTGATCTTCTTTAATTTTATTACAATCTGAATATCCAGATTGTTTTAAATTATTTTCCCCTTCATCATTATTTTTATCTAAGGTAGAATTAGTTGTACTTGTAGAACCATTTTGGCTTTGAGAACTGTTCTTATTGATATTATTATTTGATGGCTTCACATTTTTTAATCCATTATTAAATGCATCACTATCAATAATCTTCGCATTGCCATTAGAATTACTATTTGAGTTTTTATTTAAATTCTTGTTTAAAATCACATTGCCATTGGATTGAATCTTAACATTTAAATTAGAAGCTGCTGCATTTGACTTAAACTCAGAAACATCTATGTTTTTACCAGTTATATTAATAGAAATAGTTTTTGTTTTCACATAATCCTCATTAATAAATTTATCTTTTTTAGATTCATCAATTATCATTTCTAAACCATTATTGATATTCACATTATTTATCTTAATGTGGCTTAATATTTTACCTCCATCATTATTTAATGCCTTACAGAAAATAATTTTGTCTAAGAAGTTTACCTTTAATTCAATATGTGGATTTATATCCACTAGAACTGTAGCTACAGGACTATAATAAGCTTTTGTGCCTGCACCTACAAATAGTATAAACATTATACATGCTGCAGCTGTTATTGCTTTTCCATTAAGATAAAAAAAATTATGAAAAACTTCATCACCTTTAAATTTTTCTCCAATATTAGGCCTCTTTCCATTACAGTTTACCTTTATAAATTCGCCACAAGAAGTAAGCAAATTAGCATATTTTCCATTTATACTTACTACTATCCCCTCTTTTTTACCCATCATTTTCACCCACTTTTATATTTAAATAAGACTTTATGTAAAGAAATTTCTCACTGTTAAATATTACAAATAAAACAATAATATATTTTCTCCATTTATCAATAAATTTTCTGTTGAATCCAGTATAAATACATATTTGTTTAACAGGTAATTGCTTATTATTTAATATGGAATTACTAATTTCACTATTACTAGATATTTTGAAAACAAGGCCTAAAACAGTGTTTCTTGTATCTTTATGTTTTGGACTATTATTTACAAGACTAGTAAAATTGATTTTATATTTTTTAAGTTCTTTATTTAATTCAATAATTTCATCTGTTCTATTTTGATTTTCCAGTTCCAATTGAAATTTGGATATGGAATTTTCATTGTCTAATTTTTCCATGACATAATCACCATCGTCAAAAGTAAGTAACGGTGAATTTTTATTTTTTCTAAAATAATCAATTAATGCATTTCTAATTATAATTTTTGCATATGCATAAAAGTTGCCTCTAGATTCCGTATAATTATCACAAGCTTTATTAAATGCAATTAAAGCAATACTTAGCTCATCATCATTTTCCCATTGGAGATATTTTTTTGAAATACTATAGGTACATTTATATATAAAATTTTTATTTTCATTAATAAATTCATTTCTATTTTCATAGAACAAGTGACTGATATTTTGCACAAAATCACCCCATCTATAAACATCATACGCAATAAATAAAAATTTTAAGGGAATTTATTAAACTACTTAAGATATCCTATTAATTTATTTGATTATTAATAATAAAAAACTATCTAAGAAATACTCTTAAAGAGAGCCAAAAATGCACAAAAAAACACATAAGCACCTAATTTCGAATAAGAAATTAGGTGCTTTTTATGCTTCAAAATAGTAAATTAGGATTTTTTAATTACTACCTTAGCAGTAAATATATTACATCAGATCAACAGGGTTGTTTATTTAATAAACTATTATTAAGCTGTTATACCTTTAATTCCAAATATAGGTTTCATAAAAGGTACTTTTGCTTTTTGATAAATATTTATATCCACATCAACTTTTAAATCTTTTAAGACAAATACTTTAACATTGTTATATTTATAAATATCATATAGCTCCTCGTCTACTATGTCAGTTTCAAATGAAGTCTTAATTTTAACAGTTTTCACGTCATTATGAATGTTACCACAATCGCAATCTATTGATGTATTTTTAATGAATATCATAAAACATAGATTTTTACTCTGAACATAATTCAGAGCCTTATCGTCGATTTTTACCATAGTTATTCCCTTCCCGTTTATTATATTCTTATTTACCCTGCTGACCATTAAATAATAACTTCTGCTCAAGGAATATGTTAACATTTTTCAAAATACATTTCCGTATATTTATACCATATTATTTAACCCTACGAGCTGTTATATAGTCCCTCCTATCAACTGGTGAAATCTTAACTACATCTCCAGTATGAGGAGCATGTATCATTGCACCATTACCTACATACATACCCATATGAGTAGGATTACCACCCTTACCAAAGAAAACTAAGTCCCCTGGTTGTAATTGATCTCTTGATACACCTACTCCATCATTTATCTGATCATATGTAGTTCTGCCTATAGAAACTCCAAAGTGTTTATATACATATTGAGTAAAACCAGAACAATCAAATCCACTGGGTGTAGTTCCACCCCATAAATACGGTATTCCTAGAAAATTTGAAGCATATGCTACAATATTATCATTACTTATAGGCGAACTACCTCTAGATAGAGTTATCTTAGGTGCTTCACTTCTTATGTTAGCAACCTTATTTGCAGCTGCACTCACAGCATTTTGTTCAACCAGTGCATATTGTCTCTGCTGCTGTTTAGCTTCTTCTATTAGCTTTTTCTGATCACTTTTATTTTTATTAAGTTCATTTAATTTATTCTCATTCTCAGATTTTAACGCTAATAATTTTTTATCTTCTACTTTTAGCTTGTCTACTTTATCTGCAATATCTTTTTGTTTTGTTTTATAATTTGAAATAACCTTAGTATCATAGCTCATAATTCTGCTAATCGTATCCATTCTCCAAATGAAGTCCCCTAGTCCTCTGGAGTCTAAAAGTATATCTAAATATCCACTAGAACCATTTATATAAAATGCTCTTATTCTGTTATTAAATAATTCCTTTTGCTTTTTCATATCAGTTTCAACTTTTTTTAATTCATTCTCTGAATTCTTAATATCTTGTTCTTTTACTATTATTTCTTCTTTATTATCAGCAACTTTATCCATTATCCCTTCTATCTGGTTGTCCAAGTTTTCTATACTTGCTTCAAGTTCTTGAACCTTCGAATATGAATTACTGCTATTTAATGCTGGTTGTGCCAAAGCTACACTATTCATTGCTGCCGTGAGTGTTAATGCCATTGAGAATTGCTTTAATCTTTTATTCAATACTCCCTCTCCTAACTTTTATTCATTTAGTGTATTAGTAAATGAATGTAACATTTATATTAAACACTTTAACAAAATATTTAAGGATATAGAACATCATATTTATTCTAATTTGTCAGATCATATATTATTTTGCATTATACAAAAATTTTATGTAGATTTTATTATTAATAGACATTTTTTATAATTTTCTACAAAAGGAGTAATGAATAGGAAGAAATGTTGAAAGCGCTTGAAAACGTAGACATTGAAAGGTATATGCATAACATAAACCAAAAAGATATTATGGAGGTTATGTTTAAATAGTCGTATACTAACTTTATGGAAATGTGTTAAAAAATTAGCATATCGAAAAGGAAACGAGGGATTGCATTTTATGTATAAGAGAAAACCTGAATGGCTAAAAATAAAAATAAGAGGAGGACAATCCTCTCAAGATGTAAAAGGAATCCTTCAATGTAGCTCAAGCAGTTGATAAATTAAACTTGAAACATGCAGTAATAACCTCTGTTACAAGAGATGACCTAGAAGATGGAGGGGCTTCTCATTTTGCCAGTGTTGTAGAGGAAATAAGAAAGCTTAATAAAAATATAACAGTAGAAGTTCTAATACCTGATTTTAAAGGAAGTGAATTAGAGTAATTTAAGATACATTATTCTTTGAAAGTGTCACAAGTGTAAATTAATGTAACGCAATCATACTAAGTTATTGATTGTAGATTTCCAGTTTTAAGCTTACATGCTTATAATAATAGTATTATTATAGATTCCATCTTACAACACTCAAATTAACTCATACGAAAGTAAAGGAGAATAGATGATGAATGAATACGAATTTGAACAATTTTTACATCAAAAAATACCAATTACAAAAGAAATGAGAGTAAGTGTTATAGAATTTACACCAGTAAAAGTGAGGATATCTGCACAATTAGAGCCTAATTTAAATCATAAAGGTACAGCATTTGGTGGAAGTATAAACAGTTTGATGACTGTTTGTGGCTGGGCAATGGTATATGCAAATATTAAAGAAATTGATGATGAAGCACATATTGTAGTTCAAAAAAGCAATATTAATTATTTGTCACCAATTGATAAGGATTTTATTGCAGAATGCACTTTAGACCAAATTACTAAAGAATTGTTCTTTAAAACATACAATAAACACAATAAAGCTAGGATAAAACTTAAAGTAACCTGCTCTGATGAACAAATTATGTTAGCAGAGTACCACGGGCAATATGTGGCATTTAGATGATAACAAATTATGATTATTTTTTATGAATTATATTCTTATATAGCCCACTAACCATAATTCTATTACAAGTAATAGTGAATTTTTGTAAATAACAAAAGAATAAAGAAGGAGGTGTGTACACATTAATATTGAAAAAGAGAAAAAAGTTTTAGGTATTGAACGGAATATTTTTTTTGCTGGCATAACTAGCTTTTTAACTGATACAACTACAAAAATGATATATGCTATTATGCCATTATTTCTAATGTCTATAGGTGCTTCGAAGGCAGAAGTATCACTTATTGAAGGAATTGCAGAGAGTACAGCATCAGTTCTCAAAGCTTTGTCAGGCTGGTGGAGTGATAAAATTGGCAAAAATAAACCTTTCATGGTTATAGGCTACGGATTTACAGCTATTTTATCTCCATTATTTTCAATAGTAACTTCACCTTTGCAGGCTCTAGTTATTAGATTTAGTGAAAGAGTTGGAAAGGGAATAAGGACTGCCCCAAGAGATAGTCTTGTAGCAGGCTCATCAAGTGATAGTGAAAAAGGAAAGAGTTTTGGGTTTCACAAAGCTATGGACAATAGTGGCGCTATATTAGGGCCACTACTTGCCTTTGTAATTTTGTCAGTATTCCCTGGAGATTATCGTAAGGTATTTATGTTTTCAATTCTGCCTGGGGTATTTGGATTACTTACTATAATTTTCTTTGTGAAGGAAGCTAAAAAGAGTAAAGGTACTCTCCCTAAAAAAATTGCTTTTAAGGACTTTTCTACTAAGTATTATGTGTTTTTATGGATTGCTTTTATTTTTACCCTTGGTAATTCAACTGATGCTTTGTTACTAGTAAAGGCTAATGACATTGGTATAAAAGCTTTGTTTATACCTCTTGTATACTTGATATTCAACTCTATGTCTGTAGTATTTGCTGTTCCTATGGGAGTGCTCTCTGATAAGTTTGGTAGAGAAAGACTTATTATCTTTGGATATATGCTTTATTCCATAATATATTTCGGTTTTGGAAGAACAAATAATAAAATCCTGATTATTTTGCTATTTGCCTTATATGGACTTTACAGTGCAGCAACAGATGGGGTACAAAAGGCATTAGTCTCAGACCTTATAGATAAGCATAAGAGGGGAACAGGACTAGGAATATATAATTCACTAACAGGAATAACCTTACTTCCTGCAAGCCTTATAGCTGGTGTATTATATGATAAAGTTAATAATAGTGCTCCTTTTTATTTCGGTTCAGTAATGGCGTTATTAGCTACAGTACTAATGTGCGTATTTTATAAGAAATGGTGCAACTAAACAGTAGTTGTAAATTTATAAATAACTGCAATAATAAAAAACATTATTTATAGATTTATCAATAAGACTATAAGCACCCTATGTTCGTAAAGAGCATGGAGTCATAGAGATAGAATCTATGCAAAATTTCTTGAATTGCTGGAATCCCCTAAAGCTAACTAAACTACAACGTAGGTATGAAATAAAACCAAGCGTGAATGTTACGAAAGTAGAAAAAATTAGTTAGATGGCATAAGTTTAAATCCTAAGTGCTGTAAAAATGGGCAATCAGCAGCTAAGACCCGAATAATTTTTCAAATCTTTGTTAGCCATGCCATCACTTCAAAAATATTATATAACATTTAAATAGCCTTTGTAAGTAATTGGACATTGGGTATAATAATATTAGAAAGTGAGGTGAAAGATATGATAAGAGCAATTAAGATAAGATTAAAACCAACAAAAGAACAAGAAATATTAATGTGGAAATCAATAGGTATAGCTAGATTTGCCTATAATTGGGGTTTAGCAAGACAAGAAGAAAATTATAAGAAAGCTAGTGAATTAATATCTTGCAGAAAATTGAGGGATGAATTTAATAAGTTGAAGAGTACAGAAGAATTCACATGGCTAAATGAAATAAGCAGTAAAACTATCAATCAAGCGTTTGAAGATTTACAAACAGCTTATAATAATTTCTTTGATGGAATAGCTAAGCATCCTAAATTTAAATCTAAGAAAAAGTCGAGAAAATCATTTTATGTTAGACACGATGCCGTTAAATTTAAAGATGGCAAGGTTAAAATGGAGAAAATAGGTAAAATTCAATGCAAAACTAATTATGATATTCCCGATTTACCTAAGTACACTAACCCAAGATGTCATTTTGATGGCCGATACTGGTATTTATCTTTAGGATTTGAACAGGGCGAAAACCAAGCCGGGTTGAATAAAGATTTAAGTGTAGGAATAGATTTAGGCGTTCATGATTTAGCTATAGTAAATTGTCTGGACAATCCTATAAAAAACATTAATAAATCAGGTAAAGTTAAGAAATTAAAGAAAAAAGTTAAAAGATTACAGAAACAAGTATCAAGGAAGTATGAAGCAAATAAACAAGGACTCCAATTTATCAAGACTAATAATATTGTTAAATTGGAAAAGAAGATAGGACTTATACATAGAGAGCTTGGCAATATTAGATTAAACCATATTCATCAAGCTACCAATAAAATAATTAAGTTAAGACCATATAGGGTAGTTATGGAAGACTTAAATATAACAGGTATGATGAAAAATAAACATCTATCGGAAGCCATACAAGAACAATGCCTATATGAATTTATGAGGCAAATTAAATATAAATGCGGGTTTAATGGAATTCAATTTGTTCAAGTTGATAAATTCTACCCATCAAGTAAAACATGTTCTTGTTGTGGAAGCATAAAGTCAGATTTAAAACTAAAAGATAGAGTTTATGTCTGTCCTGAATGTGGATTAGTTATTGATAGAGACAAAAACGCTTCAATAAATCTTGGTAATTATAAATTAGTAGAATAATCACATGAAAGATACTACTAATGTGTAGGATGAGTTGTATCCGAATTTAAGCTCTGGGAGTGTTATATCAAACGAAAGTAGTATATCCTTTTAGGATTACAAAATCGGACACTATGAATAGAGAATTAAACAAATTTATATATATTTATACATTCGTATTGATTGTTATAGAATTTTGGCAACTGTAATATGAATTAAATACAGTTTAATGAATAGATTAATTACAAAACGATTTAAATTTCACACTATGAGCTTATAGTATTTTCTTACTTCATTATAAAAAGGCAATACTTATAAATTATAAAAGATCAATAGTATTCTAAAAGTTAATTAAACAGTTTTGAAAAGCACAGCTATTTGATTATATGGTTAATACATATTATTCTTATTTTGTCTATTAAACTAGAGTAAAAAACGCTCTGGTTTTATTTTTTAGCAAGTAGATTAATTAGACTTTATAAACGTTCTGTCTAATATACAATAAGACATCTAATGCAAACACCTGGATTGTGGAATATATTTTGCCCCTAGTGTAAAGATGCTCCCATTACCCCTAAATGAGAAAATTCGAATACAAATATTTACATTATATAATTACATTACACCTATGCAATTTTCATAGTCTTAAAAATAATTTCAATAGGAATATTATTTTTGGCAGACCCATAAATCCATTGAATATTATCTTTTCTAATACTATTTCTGCAAATTAATAAGCCTTTGCCAAAAGAATCATTAGCATGGTTTTGTAGCAAAGTTGTTAATCTAATCAGAATAATATTTATCAAAAATCGTGAATATTAATGAAAACAATAAAATCAAACTTATGTGTCTCTTATCGCTGCTTTTGCAAATAATAGGATGGTATCTTTTATATAGTTTAATTCAAATCACATAAATTTCACATAAAAATCTGATTGTTATCACAAAGTTTTCAGTTAACATTCTAACTAACACATATATAAACTTTAGAAAACTCTAATAAATATAAGTTTTTAGAGTTAATAACCATAATAGAAGGTGATCATTATGATTCTAAAAGAGACAACTTACAATAAGAAATATGAAAAAACATTTTTTGCACTGGGAACTATAAATACAATAGTTGTTTATGGTTCAAGCTGTGAAGATGCTCTGAATAGTGCTTGTAGGAGAGTTCTGGAAATTAACTATAGAATGTCTGCCTTTAAAAATGATAGTGATGTAATGCAAATAAATCACTATGCTGGACTTGAAGCACAAAAAATAAATATTGACACGTTTAATTTACTAAAACGTGCCTTGGATTTTTCAAGGGCTTCAGGGGGAGCCTTTGACATAACAATTCGGCCTTTAACTGAACTTTGGGGGTTTGGATCAAAACAAAATTATGTACCAGAAAGAAAAAAGATTGAGAAAGTTTTACCCCTGGTAAATTATCAAGATGTACTACTGGATGATAAAAAATGTACAGTTTTTTTTAAAAATAAAGGACAATCAATTGATTTGGGTGGTATTGCAAAAGGATATGCAGCTGATGAAGTTAAACGTGTGCTGTTGCAATATAAAATTGAAAATGCCTTGATCAACCTGGGAGGAAACATTATAACAATGGGACATAATCCAACAGGCGCATCTTGGCGAATTGGCATTCAAAACCCGTTGTCCGCTAGAGGACAATATATCGGAAGAGTATCAGTCACAAATAAGACAGTTGTAACCTCTGGCAGTAATGAACAGTTTTTCATCAAAGGAGGGGAAAGGTATCATCACATTATAGATCCACGCACGGGATATCCATCAAAAAATGAGCTTTTAAGCGCAACTGTACTATGCGAATGTTCAACTGATGCGGATGCTGTGAGTACTGCTCTTTTTATACAGGATATTAATAAATCAATATCTTTATTAAAAAGTATTAATGCTGAAGCTATATTTATTTTGAAGAACAAGGATATTCTTGTTACAGAAGGATTATTAGATAATTTTGAGAGGGGATACCATCAATGAAGAAAGCTAAAATTTCAATAATACAGGTTTCAAGACTTCTGATTCAAATCATATTTTTTATATTTCTACCATCACTATACATAGATACATTTGCAGGAATTAAGCAGATTTATATAGCTTTAATCAGACAAAATATTGCTTTTACTCAGCTGATTCCTCAATTAGTAGAAGTTGTTGTTATTATTCCATTTACAGTTATAATAGGAAGATTTTTCTGCGGATGGATGTGTGCCTATGGAGCCTTTGGTGATTTTATTTATAAAATATCAAGTAGGGTATTTAAAATAAAATTCGAAATCAATGAAAATATAGACAGAGTTTTTAAATATCTTAAATATATCTTATTAGCATTTTTAATTTTGGTTATATGCACTTTTAACATCACTGCATTTAGTACCTTCAGTCCTTGGGATGTTTTTGGAATGGTAGATTCTGTAGGAAAAGCACCTGATTTTTCTTATGCAGCAGTAAATCTAACTGTTGGGTTTATTCTTTTTATTCTCATTACTATTGCCTCAATGTTTATTGAAAGGTTTTTCTGCCGCTATCTTTGTCCACTTGGTGCAGTATTTGCCATTATATCAAAACTGAAAATTGCAAAAATACAAAAATTGAGAACAAAATGTGGTGATTGCAGAATATGTACAAACAATTGTGCCATGGAAATACCTCTTTATAAATATGATGTTATAAAGAGTAGTGAATGCATAAATTGTATGCAGTGTATTACTGCGTGTCCAAGAAAGAATATTACTTTGACTGTATGTGGAGATGATGTACGCCCTCTTATTGCAGGAGCAGCAGCTGTATCTGTTATGACAGGCTTTTATTATGTAGGTAACCTTGGAGTAAGTGCAGCGGGGCTAAACAATACGCAGACAGAAACACAAAGCAGTCAAAGTACTGCAACTGCAGGTACTCTTTATAAGGATGGTACTTATGAAGGCTCAGGTACAGGATTTAGAGGAGGCACAACAACAGTTTCTGTAGTCGTTAAAAATGGTAAGATTACTGACATCACTACTCTTTCTTACCAAGATGATAAAAAATTTTACGTTGGAGCATCCGGTACAGTTATTGGGGAAATTATAGATAGCCAGTCTACAAGTGTTGATGCAGTTTCAGGGGCTACTTTCAGCAGTAATGGTATTATGGAAGCTGTAGAGAATGCTCTGAGCAATGCTAAGCAATAAAAAAGTATTCACATATGAAATAATGTTCTATCGATTTTGGTTCCTCAATTCGCTAATCAGCTTTTTGTAGCCAATAGAGTAACTGAATTAGGTGTAGGAATTGTTATTGCTTGAGAGCCTGAAAATCAATGACTTTCTAGTTTTTATATATTTTTTTCAGTTCTTCATATTATCTTCACACTAACTTTATATTATATAGGCATTGATACAATCTGCTATTAAAAAATTAATTAATACTAATCATTATTAAATATTTTAAATAAAGTATATGGAAGAAAAATAGTTAAATTAGCAGAAAATATGTGTTCTGCAGAAATACTGCAAGCAAAAAATACTATTTCTACAAAGGAATATTAGAAAGAAGGGGAAAAATGTTAGTAACAAAACTTAAGATATGGTTTAAAGCTGTAAGACCCTTTTCCTTCACTGGTTCCATAATTCCCGTAACCTTAGGAGCAATATTTGCAATAAACGAGTCAAAATTTCAATTGGGATATTTTGTCTTATCACTAATTGCTATTGTTCTATTACAAGCAAGTGCCAACTTGCTCAGTGACCATGATGATTTTAAAAATAGGGTTGATACAAAAAATTCTTACGGTTCAAGTGGTGTTATACTTGAAAATCTATTGGCATCAAAAAAAGTATATACAGGTGGATTTATTTTATTAGCTTTAGGAGCTTTTATAGGAATATTTTTATCATATAAAAGAGGATTATTGGTTTTGTTGATAGGATTAATAGGTACTCTAGCTGTATATTCATATACTGGAAAACCTTTATCTTTAAAGTATAGAGGCTTAGGCGCTCCTCTTGTATTTTTAACATTTGGTCCATTAATGTTAATAGGCTCCTATTATGTACAAGCACAAAATATAAGTGTGGAAGCATTTTTTATTTCCATACCTGTTGGTTTATTAACTACTGCAATTTTACATGCTAATGATATAAGAGATATACGTTATGATAAAAAGGCAGGAATAAAAACTTTATCTATAATGGTTGGAAGAAGCAGTGCCCAAAATATTTATTTCAGTTTTATAATTTTATCATATGTTTCTATAATAATAATGTGTTTTTATAGAATACTTCCAATTTGGAGTCTATTTTGTTTAATTACTGTACCTACAGCCTATAAAAATATAAGAAAATTATATTCTGTATCAGCTTCGCCTTCAGGTATAGTATCCCTTGATAAGGACACAGCACAGCTTCAAGGAGAATTTGGTATTATACTGATTCTTTCGCTACTAATACCTTTCGTTGTAAATTTAAGGGGGTAAAATTTTGGAGAAAAATAATACTAAATACTTATTTATCACCATATCGATTGCCGCTATTTTATGGTATGTAATGTTTGTAATAAAACCTATTAATTTCTGGCTGGAAATGAGCTTATCTATTACTTTTTTAGTATTTATATCGTTAATTATAGATAAAAAAATTGCTAGAGTAGATAAAATAACATTAAAAAATATTGTAATTGGAGTTTTATCAGCTATATGTTTGTATATGGTATTTTATATAGGCAACATTATATCTGGTTATATTTTTCCATTTAAGAATGCACAAGTGTTATCCATATATAGCATTAAAACACAAGGAAATCTTTTATGGATTAGTTTATTACTTATTTTTATAATTGGACCATGTGAAGAAATTTACTGGCGTGGATTTATTCAAAATACACTATCAAAAAAATTGGGAGAAAATAAAGGGTATATTCTAACTGCACTTCTGTATTCAGCAGTTCATGTTATTACTGGGAACATTATGCTTGTCATAGCTGCCCTTGTCTGTGGAATATACTGGGGGTGGATGTATAAAAAACAAAAGAGTCTATCCAGTGTAATTATATCTCATGCTATTTGGGATTTAACCATATTTGTTTTACTTCCTATTATGTAAAAGAAGGGATACCTTGTGAATAATAACACTAATGTATATAATATTTTCTCATCTATTGCAGATAACTATGATAGGCTTAATACTATATTAACATTAAATCAAGAGATAAAACTGCCTACTATTACCTTAGGGATTCAGTAAACAGCTTTATGTCAAAAACTGAACTTCAATCTGCTTTCCATCAGGTTGGTTTTATTGATACCGGCTATTTATCCCTTACGGGGGGCATTGCTGCAATTCACTATGGAAATAAAAAATCACTCTAAAAGTGTATGAAAAAAAGATTACAATATTTTAGGATATTGTAATCTTTTTTTACTTCACAGATATGGATACTTCAAAAGTTGTACCCTTATTCAATTCACTTTCAACGGTTATTTGCCTCTACTAAGGATTTAGTTATTGTAAGCCCTATTCCTGCTCCCCCTGTAAGTCTGTTTCGTGATTTATCGGCTCTGTAGAATCTTTCAAAAATATATGGAAGATCTTCCTTTGGTATTCCCTGCCCATTATCTTGGACTATCAATTCAAGATAATCATTTTTATTATGGGCCTGAATTAAAACCTTACCACCTTGTTTTGTATACTTTAAAGCATTTGAAATTAAATTTATTATTATTTGGCTTGTCTTGTCTTTATCAGCACAAATAAATATATCTTCACTATTAAAAATAAGGTCAATTTCCTTGCTTACATATTCATTTTCGAAGTTAAGCACAATATTCTTAATTACTTCACTTATATTGAATTCAGATTTATTTAATATGAGATTTTCTCCTTCATACTCAGCAAGCTTTTCCAAATCATTTACCATACGATTTATTCTCATTATTTCTCCATGACAGCTGTTAATTCTATCTTGTGTGGGTTCCCATATTCCATCTAATATGGCTTCCATGTGACTTTGCAGTGTGGTAAGAGGTGTTCTGAGTTCATGAGACACGTCTGCCGTGAGCCTTTCCCTTAAATTTTCCTGATTTTGCAGTGTTTCTACAAGATTATTTATTGTAGAGGTAAGACTATTTATTTCAATAATGTTAGAATTTTCATTAATCCTAGTACTGTAATCGCCTTTTGATATTTCTTCAGCAGTTTCTATAACACGTAAAATTGGCCTACTTAGCCCCCCTGACATAATTACACCTAATATTAAAGCAAGACACAATGAGATAATTCCTACACTTATCAGTATCCTGTTTAAAGTACTTAAAAACATCAAATCTCTATCACTATAGTAAAAAGGACCATAATACCCAATTATGGCAGTACCTATTTTTTGAGAATTTTTCATTAGAGGGTATTCATCTTGCTTATAGCTTCCTTTCCAATTTGGATAAAGCTTCATCATGTTTTGTGACATATGAACAAGCATTGCCTGACACATGCCGCTATTATATGATGTTGCATCCCAAATCGTTTTCCCTGATAAATCTTTTACAGTAAGTATAATTCCATTCTCTAGTGCATTTATACCCGTACTCTCTATTACATCTTTGTCCCATCCATGGCTGCTGTACAGCTGAACTAGAGAATTTACTATATTCTGACTGGTATGTTCGTGGGTTTGTATACCATAATTTTTAAATTGTTTCTCCAAAAAAAGTTTGCCAGTATACTAATTAAAACTACGCAAATTAGTGCTACAAGCATATATGAAAAAGATAATTTTCTTCTCAAGCTTCTTTGCATATTATTCACCGCCAAACCTATAACCAACTTTATATACGGTTAAAATATATTCAGGTTCTCTAGAATTATCTTCAATTTTCTGTCTTAAATTTTTAACATGGGCATCTATAATTCTGTCAAATCCATTGAAATCTTCCTCAAGAGCTAAATTTACTAATTCTTCCCTAGTAAAAGTTTTTTGAGGATATTTTACCAGTGTCATTAATATATTATATTCACTAGACGTTAAATTCACAGTTATTCCATTTTTCCTTACCTCATGTTTGGTGGCATTTAATACTAAGTCTCCATTATTAATGGATAAAATATTTGAAAGTGGTATTGCCTCCTCTTTAGTTCTTCTTAAATGTGCCATCACCCTAGCCACCAGCTGATTCGAGCTAAAAGGCTTAGTTACATAATCGTCAGCTCCAATATTAAAACCTTCCAATACAGTTTTTTCATCCACTTTAGCAGTCAACATAATTATTGGAATCCTAGATTTTTTCCTTAACATTTTGCATATATCTTCACCAGATATATCTGGCAACATTAAATCTAATACAATTAGTGCAGGACTAATCTTTTGTGTAGAAATTATGAAGTTAAATTATTCACATCATATAATTGCTTTTTTCCCTTCCTCCACATAATATAAAGTATCAATACACTTACCATACCTACCATAACATCTCCTACTAAAAAAGCAATATTAGATGATGTAAATATTGACATTATATATGGAATACCATCCCAAAGTGCATGGAGTATAACTACAGTTACATATGCTTCAATTACCCTTACATTTATTTTAGTACTTCCCCGGGAGCATTGACTTACAATGGTACCTCCTAATATTGCTGTCCATGTACCATGTCCTAATGGAGATAATATTCCTCTTAGCAAAGTAGTATATACAACTAAAGACAAACTGCCTCCACCTCGTAAAAAAGTTGTAAAAACATATCCCGAACTTTCTAAAGCTGCAAAACCCATGCCAGCTGCAGCACCCAGGATAATTCCATCTATCCTCAAACTATTGCATCTATGCTTTATTAAAATCAAAACACCAATAATTTTCGTAAATTCCTCAATGAGCCCAACTATGAATACAGATTTTAAATCAAGACTATTTATAAAAATGGGTTCTATTATTCCTGCTGAAAAAGTCCCTAAAAATCCTCCATAAAAAAAGCTTGCTAAAATGTCTATCATCCTTACCCTGCTAAAATAGCGTCTTTCGTAAAAAAATGCCACATAAGTCACTGGTATAAGAAAATTTCCAAGTATAACTATAGCAGGGAACATATTAGGATTATCAGTAAATATCAAAACTGCTAATCCAATAACATAGGTTACAAAACCCACTAAAAGCAATCTATACCAATTGTATTGTTTTTTCATGTTAGTATATCTCCTTTATTTTTATTCTGCAGTATACTTTCTTTTTTAATATAATAAAATTATTATCTACTTTAACAAGGAGAATATACTAAATGACTTTAAGCAACTTAGATATAATATTACCTTATACTTTCTTCATATCCATTAACAATAATCTCTAACTTTCCTGTTTTAGGATCCATTATTAAACCATGAACTTTTATGTCCCCAGGGATTAAAGGGTGGTTTTTTATGGATTCCACACTTTCCTTGATAGATTCCTCTACAGAGTTAAATCCATGCAACCATTCCTTTATATCAATACCCGCATTACATAAAGTTGTTATTACATCTGGAGAAATACCTCGTTCTACTGCCTTTTTCAAAATTTTATCTACATTTAAGTTACTCATGCCACAATCATAATGACCAATTACTAAAACTTCATCTGCATGAAATTCATATACAGCAACTACAATACTTCTTATTATACTGCCAAAGGGATGCATTATAGAAGCACCCGCATTCTTAATAAGTTTTACATCTCCATTTTTAAGATTCAGTGCCTTTGGAAGAAGTTCTGTTAGTCTAGTATCCATACATGATAAAATCACCAACTTCTTATCTGGTTCCTTTGATGTTTCATATTTATCATATTCTTTATTTTCCACAAAATATTTATTATAATCCAGTATTTCTTGCAATTTATTCATAACCCATTCCTCCCAAAAATTTTAAACTACTTTATTGTCTTCTATAATTTCATCTCATTTAATACATCTCTTAACTTTTTTAATTCTTCATTTGTTAAAGTAATGCCCTTACCCATTTTTGTATGTTCAGGTGACCAATCTCTAATATCAAATTTAGGAGCATTATTATTCCAGCTTATTAAGTTCAGTTCTTTTTTCCAGCCCTTTGGTGATTCTGAAATGCATCCTATAGTTTCCTTTATCTCATATTTTATATCTGCCATACTGCAAACCTCCTATATTTGTTAAAATATATTATAAATAATATTATACTAAATACAGACCACTTACAAACTTAAAATTATATTTTAAATACTAAATATGCTAAAGTTATGGATTTCATGGTAAAAAATACAACGCTATACTTGACATAAATATAAAATTGAAATATAGCAAATTTTCCTTTCACTTAATCCACTATAAAATACTTTGGGACAAACAATAAATGCTGTCTTATTTAAAAATCAAATACACTTTATACTCAAACTAATAAATTATATTATTTTATAAAAAAACACTACTTTTATTATCTTCCAGAATATCACAAAACCACTCTGTAGGAATTGACACCGATACATCTAAAAACTAATGCTGGTTGTCAGGCTTCATTGAGCTAGTCCCTCCACCTCTCTCGATAAGAGTATATAATATTAAATTTTCAAAAACCTAATATAATCAGAGGAAACACATATGATGTTTTATTAAACTTTAAAGTTCAAGTGCAATCTTATTTAACTCTTCCGACATTGAAGTTATTTCTTCTATACTTGCCGCAATTTCTTCTGTAGCAGCAGCTTGCTCCTGACTTGAAGATAATGAACTTTGACTTTTTTTACTTGATTCACTAACTTTTATTTTAATATTATCAGTCAATTTTTTGATTCTAGGTACTGTCCCTTTTGATTGATCAGATAGTCTCCTTATTTCCTTTGCAACCACCCCAAAGCCCTTACCGGCTTCTCCCGCTCTAGCTGCCTCAATAGCTGCATTCAATCCAAGCATTTTTGTTTCATCAGCAACTTTCTTTATAAAATGAGATATTTCATTAATTTCTTCTGACAGATTTATTACTTCTTTAATCTCATGATTAAGTTGTTGTTCATTTGTATGTATACTAGATGCCGATGCTGCCAATTCCTGAATAGCAGCAGATATGCCTGTGAGACTATTTTCTAAATTACTTGACATATTACGTAAATTAGAAGCAGCTTGCTTTGGAATAACTATACATAAAGTAGCAACAATTTCATAAGAGTTTTCTTCATCAAATAAAGGATATCCTGTTACCAACACAGGCACACCATAAACTGAACTATCCACTTCCTCTACTCTTGGTTGTTTTGAATTTATTACCTTTGCTGTAATAAAATCTTCTTTAAGTTGATCTCCTATTTTCAGAAGTGGCATTTTAAATTTCTTTGAAGATTGAATACTAACAATTTTATTAAGATCCGTTAAGATAAAACACGAACCTTCAGGGAACATTTCTGCTATAATTGGTGCAAAATCCATAAATGCTTTTGCTACAGGGTGAATTTTAGGAATTACAATAGAAAAAGCACCTACAGCAATCCCTTCACAATTAACCAGTGGCTCTGCAATTGTGCTAAGTCTTGTCCCGTAAAGAGAACGTGGAATATTTTCAAATATTGTTTTATTTTCTTTTATTGCTTTACCCACCACACTATTAATATCGATTTTTTCACCAATATGAAAAAGGTTCAAATCAAAATCTTTGGATGATTTTCTCCATGTAAATATATCTCCTTCTGTAATTAAATATAAAATACCTCCTGTAATTATATCTGATTGTAATTCACATAAATCTTTCAGATATTTCAACGCTTTTATTGACACCATAGAACCATCTCCTTTTTTAAACTACATTTAAATTTTCCCCGGTTAATAGCACGGTAATATTTTAGTATATTTACTAACATCCATCTCCTTTTTTAAATTAGCATTCTACTTTTTTGTAATGCTCGACAATATATGGTACTAAGCAAACATTCATGCCATTACTTATATATTTTACTATTGTAATTACCATATTTCAACCTTTTTTGACAATATAAACGCATAAAAAATTATGATTATATTTATTTTAGGAATATGATATTGAGTTTTTTCATTTTTGTTACAAAGATAACTCCATATTAATTTATCAAAACCCAAATTTAAATATTTAATTTTTATTTTAATAAATTTAATTTATATCAATAATAAAGTTAAAATAATTAATTTTATTATTGATTTATTCTTTCCTTCATATTATAATAAAAATATAGAAAAGGAGAGAACTATTATGAGCTATAGAGTGATAAGCAAATGTCCCATATGTAATTCAAAATTAAACGTAATTAAACTTAGATGTAATAAATGTGGTACTGTTATTGAAAATAACTTTGAATTTTCTAAATTTGAGTATTTAGAAGAAGAACATCTCAACTTTATGGAAGTTTTTTTAAAGTGCAGAGGTAATATTAAAGATGTGGAAAAAGAACTTGGTATATCCTATCCAACTGTAAGAGCTAAATTAGATGAAGTTGTCTCTGCCCTTGGCTATACCGTAGCAAAAAAACCTACATCAAGTAATAAGGAAATAATCGATATGCTGGAAAAAGGTGAAATATCTGCTGAGCAAGCCATAAACATGATAAAAGAACATTAAAATTTGAAAGGATGTATTTAAAATGAAAGAAGACATTAAAAGAATTTTGAAAATGGTTGAAGAGGAAAAAATTGATTCGGATAAAGCTACAGAACTTATTGAAGCCCTTAACAAGCCTGACAATGTAAAACAATTATCTACATCTAATAATCTGGATAAAATGCTTAAAGTCAGAGTGCTGTCAGCTACAAAGGATACCGTAAATGTAAATATCCCGGTTAAGTTTTTAAAGGCCCTAGGAAATGCCATTAATAATATCAAAATACCAGGAGTTTCAGATCAGGATGGAATAGATATAAAAATGATTATGGAAGCCATTGATTCAGGGCTTGAAGGAAAGATAGTAGACGTAAAAAGCGGAAATGGAGACATAGTTGAAGTTTCTATAGAATAAAATTCAGCTTAGTATTAAGATATTTTATGCTGCTTTACATGTTAAATGAAGGGAAGGATAAGGTTGAGGATTTATATAAGACTTAATAATGGGAAAAGTTTTAAAATACCAGCACCAATAGGACTTATAAAAGCAGCTCTGAGCTTAGGCAGCTTTGGAGTATCGGCTGCTAGAAGATTTATCCCTGAAAATCAAAGACAATATATTGATTGTATTAACTTCAGAGAACTTAAAACAAGCTTTGATGTATTAAAAAATTATAAAGGATTAAAAATAGTAGAAATAAAATCCAAGGATCAAACGGAGGTAACAATAATTATTTAAGATAATTTATAAAGATCTCCTTAGATTCTTTCTTCAATCCATTTATTTATATCCTGTATAATACCTTCTTTTTCATCTTTTTCACTTAATATTTCATGATAGCATTCAGGATATATTTTTATGGATTTATCTTTTGAACTTATATTGTCAAACAACCATCTAGACTCTTCTTTTTTAACTATTTTGTCCTTTTCTCCGTGAAGAATAAGACATGGATACTCATACTTCTTGACATTTTCACCAATCCACCTAGAGCCCTTTATAAATGCTTCTCCTAAAAGTTTTATATTAGTTTCTCTAAGTACAAGAGGGTCATTGTTATAGTCTTCAGCTACAGCCTTATCTCTACACATAAGTTTAGCCAGAAGATTAGGTGATTTCTCTCTTGGATGCTTTTCAAAATAGTTTTCTTTTTTCAGACTTTTAAAAGCAGAAGGCTCTATAACTGCAGCTCCTGATAATATTTGGCCTTTTAATTTATTTTTATATTTCATTCCATAACCTGCGGTAATAAATCCTCCCATACTATGCCCAAACATAAATACAGGTAACTCTTTGTTTTCTTCTAAAGCCATATTTACTACTTTATCTGCATCTTCAAAAAAATCTTCAAAATTTTCTACATAACCTCTTTCTCCTCCAGATTTTCCATGACCTCTGTTATCGAACCTGTAGACTGTATAACCAAAATTATTTAATCTCTTTGTAAAATAATCATATCTTCCTGAATGTTCGCAAAGTCCATGTACTATTACAATTACTGCCTTTGCAGAATGTAATGTATCTTTAGTATAAAATAATTCTGTACTATCAAATGTATTGAATTTATCTTCTAAATGATTTACCATATATATCACTTTCTCCTAAAGTTAATTATACAAAAAATTTAATTTTACTTCAAATTGTTTTTTAAAATTAATATAGAGGCAAAATTCAAACCGGAAATTCAAAGATAAAACTACCGGTTTAAATTAAGGACTAATTCAATATTACGGAACTACTATACAATGTTCATCATTCATCTTTAGCTGGCATAGTAAAAACTATACTTAAATATCCGAAAATAGGACCCAGTCCATTACCAATTAATGCCCAAACTAATGCCATTAAAATATCATGGCTCGCTACTCCTGTTTTAGGAAAGAATCCTCCATAAAATACTGCAAATGTAGTTGAATATGCATTAAATGCAGACAGGGAACAATTGGTATAAGGAATTTTCAAACAAACCATAAGTAAAAATACAGTTATAAGTACTGCTATCATCATTGCCGGCATTGATGGCATACTCTTTCCAAAGCCATTAATAAGGAATATGCAAAGTACTGCCAGCAAGGCCCCTGGTAACATTGAAGGATATATACTCTTCATAGTAGAGGGGGTTGCACCTAAAGCAAAATACCAGGCCCATCCTATAAACAGTGCCCATACTGGAAATCCTAGTCCAGGCAATGAAACTAAACAGGAAAGAGCAGCAAGTACAGCAACTACAATTTCTATGGGAATTTTTGCCTTCATATACTTCCTCCTTTAAACATATATATTTGATATACTACTTAATTCTACGCCATTTGATATCAACACTTCTTTAATCTCCTTTACTACTTCAACAGCATTGGGAGAATCGCCATGGACACATACTGTTATTGCATCAGCCTTTATAAGCTTGCCAGTTACGGTTTCAATTTTCTTATCTTTAGCTACCATAAGTGCCCTCTCTGCAACTTCTTTAGGAGAGCGAGCTTTTTTAGTTCTCTCAAGTACCCAATTACCAGAATCATCATAATCTAAATCAACCAGCATTTCTGAAACCATTTTAAGTTCTTTTTGCTTTCCCCTTCCAAAGGCAATGGTATTTTCGGGAAGTACAACATAAAGCTCTGGATTATATTCTTTAACTGTATCTAAAAAACAATCCACATATTTCTCATATTCAGAAACCATACGATACAATATTCCATGAGGCTTAATATGCTGCATCTTTAAATTATTTACTTTTAAAAAACCATCTAAAGCCCCCAGTTGATAGATGACATCTGCCCTCAATTCTTCTGGAGTCAAATTAATTTCTCTTCTGCCAAAACCCTGTTTGTCATTAAGCCCCACATGTGCACCAACTGCAACATTGTATTTTTTAGCAAATTGTATTGTCTTTTCCATTACTAAAGAATCTCCTGCATGGAATCCCGCAGCTATATTAGCGGAGGTTATATATTTCATAACTTCCTCATCACTGCCTAATGTGTATCTGCCAAAACTTTCTCCCATATCAACATTTATATCTATTTTCATAATCATACCTCCACCGTAGACTCAACCGCATTCATACTAGATATGAATGAAGTATCAAAATCACCTGAAATATACTTCTGATTTTTTAATATATTTAAATTTACAGATATATTTGTTTTAATACCTTCAACTTTGAAATCATTTAGAGCTTGTACTAATATTTTAATGGCCTCATCTCTATTTTGTCCCCACGAAATTACCTTAGCCAGCATTGGATCATAATAGGGGGGAACTACGCTTCCTTTTTCAAGTGCATGCTCAATTCTTAAATACTTAGAATCAATAGTTGGAAAATTTATGTCCTGAATTGTTCCTGGAGAAGGTATAAATTTTACGGGATCTTCTGCATATACTCTACATTCAATAGAATGGCCATTAAGCTTTATATCATCTTGAGTAAAATCAATCTTTTCTCCACAGGCAATCCTGATTTGATTTTCTACTATATCCATCCCTGTTACAAACTCACTTACAGGATGTTCTACTTGAAGCCTTGCATTTACTTCAATAAAATAGAACTTTCCACTTTCATCCCTTATAAATTCCATTGTACCTGCGCCTTTGTATTGCATTTTAGATGCTAATTTTTTAGTATAATCATATAGTCTTTCTCTATCTTCTTGTATCACAACAGGCGAAGGAGATTCTTCAATAATTTTTTGGTATCTTCTTTGAATAGAACATTCTCTTTCACCTAGACACACACATTTTCCAAATTGGTCCATGATAAATTGTATTTCAATATGCCTTGGATTTTTTATAGCTTTTTCTACATAGCAGTCAGAAGATGCAAAGGCAAGAGTTCCAACTCGACAAAGACGTTCAAATATATTTTTTATGTCATTGCCATTTTCAGCAATTTCTATTCCCTTTCCTCCGCCGCCCTTATCCAATTTTAAAAGAATAGGATACCCTATAGAATTTGCTATATCTAATATTTCATCAACGCTACTTACAAGCTTATCAGAACCTGGAACTACAGGTACCCCCACATCATTGGCAATTTCTCTGCAATAACATTTGGATTCTATTTCCTCAAGTATTTTAGGAGATGGTCCAATCCAGCTTGCACCAAGTTCTGAAATAACATTTGCAAAGGAACTGTTCTCCGACAGAAAACCATACCCGGGATGAACTGCATCCGCATTTGATATTTTTAGCACTTTAACTATTTCATCAATATTTAGATAACTTTTCATTGGATTAGCCGGTCCAATATTATAGGCTTCATCTGCCCTCCTTATATACGTGGCATTTTTATCCGCTTCGGAATATATAACTACAGTTTTTATACCCATTTTTTCGCAAGTATTTATTATTCTATTTACAATTTCTCCTCTATTTGCTATAAGAAGTTTCTTAAACATAAATCTCCCCCCATTAAACCTCCAATATTACCATAGGAGTTCCTATTTCCATTTCATCCCACTCTTTTGCTAGAATACCTTTTACTACACCATCATCACTGGCACATACAGGTATTTCTACTTTCATGCAATTTAACACGGCAACTTCCTGATTTTTTGTAACCTTATCTCCTTCATTAACCACTACACGGGCAACAAGTCCAGGCATATGAGCACATACTTTCTTTTCCATATATATTCCTCCTAAAAACATCTATTTTTTTATTTTATAATAGTGAATCTTCTGTAAGCATCTTACTTCTGTCTATTCTTGCTTGCACAGCTTCATCTCTAGTACAATAAACTAACTTTATGTAATCTCTAGATGGGGTGCCCTGTCCTATTTTCCACAAATCTGCATTAATTATATTTGCAACACATATATATCCTCCAAGGGTTGGACCATCTGCAATTAAAATAATTGGAGTATTTCCACATATATTTATAGCGCCTCGCATATTATATCCATGATCAACAATATTTGAAGGATGACTTCCACCTTTTCCACCGTCCTCTCTTGAGAAAAAGTAAGATGGTATCTCTGAAATTCTATATGCAGAACGATTCGAACTATAGGAAATTTTAAATTCATTACTGAATAAATAATCCATACCTTCTTCTGTTACATAATCCGGCACTGAATTCATTCCTGGAATAGCTCTTAATTCCCATATTCTTGAATACTCTGGAATTATTTCTGATTTTAGCTTTCGTCCTTCCAGGCTGCTAAGTTCACCCAGTGGTTTTCCAACTTTGATTTTATCCCCAGGGACTAGCCGTCTACCTTCAAAGCCTCCATAAGAACCAAAAACACAGGTAGATTTGCTTCCTAAATATTCTGGAACGTCAACCCCTCCGGCAACACATATATAACATCTGAATCCAAATTCGCCAAAGTGAGAAAATTTTAATACATCACCTTTATTTACTTTAAAAGATTCCCATAACTTAATTTTTTCATCATTTATAGTAGGATTCATATCCGTACCGGTAACAGCTATAACCATATCCTCTTCAAACTGCGCTTGAAAGTACCCTCCTGCAACTTCTATTCCTGCTTCACCTATTTTATTTCCCACAATTAAATTTCCTAGTTGAAGTGCCAAATTATCCATAGCACCTGCCGCTGCCATTCCAAGTCCCATATAGCCTAATCTTCCCGGCCAATCCTCAACAATAGCTTCTATTCCTCCATTTTGTATTTTTATCATTTTTACTCACCTCACTTTATAATATTTAAAGCCTAGGGGCTTTTTTTGTACCTTCTTCTTGTTTCTTTTGAAATTCTTCAGTGCCTTTTACAACATCGTCTCTTTTTAAAAATTCAAGGTAATCCTTAACAATTATTTCACCATCTTCAATTTCGTATTTATAATCGGTTTTATTGTGGACGTGATCATATATGTTCAACAATTCTTTCTCTGTAATTTCATAAAATTTAATTCTGTCTCCTGAAGGCCTATATAAGAATGGACTTTCCTTAAATTGAGGATGCTTCATGCTAAGCTGAAATGTAGGTATAGTTCTTCCAAAGAGTTGATACCCTCCTCCAGTAGGAGTAGTATAGGTAAATACACATGGTCCCCCAATTCCCACTGCTCCCTCTGGTGTCCAAATTCTAGGTGGGTTATACTTTGGAACTACAATGGCACACCTTGGATCCATGGCCCAGAAAAATCCACCTCCAGGCCAAAATCCACAACCGCTGTTATACCAATAGGTATTTAGCAATGTTTTCTTAATCTCATCCACTGAAATTCCATTACACATGGCCATGTACTCAAGATTATAGCCATTAATTACATTTGGAGCTTTAGGTCTAACCTCCTTTTCATACTTTTCCACTGCTTTTTTTGTTTCACTATCCTCAAATGCAATAGGCAGGTGTATAATCCTTGAATCAATTACCATATCCTCTATACTCGTTATGGAATCCTCTGCATCTTTTATTTCATCGATTATTTTTTCCGCTGGAATTTCCACAGGATCAAAATGTATCATATTTGTTCTGATACCAGGAAGGGTTTCAATAAGCCCCTTTATATTTTTCCCTTTTATCAATTCATCTACAGCAAGCATTCTAAAAGAATCCAATATATCTGCCCGTTGTTCCCTGCCATATTCAATTTGGATAAAACCATCACCCGCCTGCCTGAAAAGTACCTCTACTCTATTTTTTGTCTCAGGCAGGGTGGATAAAATTACTTCATATTTACTTTTTGCCATTTGTTTATCCTCCTTTTACATAATTTTTTATAATTCTTTATGTACACATTTTACGTTATGATGTACAAAATAACATTGTTAATATTACTGTTTTATAATTATTATTTTTACTAATAAACATGCTATTTATTATTAATTCAATAATAAATTTAGATACATAATATCACACTGTGAATTTAGTGTATATGTTCAAATTGAACAATTGTATGTGAATTTATTTATCCTATTATTACAAATGAGCATCCTAATTTATCCATGGATGCATCTTATCCATTAAATATTGCATGTTAAAAGAAATCTATAGTTTTAATTTGGGTAATTCAATAAAATAAAATTGTAAAGATCAGGAGGTGTTGTTTTTGAAGATAATTGTCTTAAATGGAAGTCCAAAATCACAAAAAAGCGTTACAATGCAATCAATGAAATATCTAGAACAGAATTATGAAAATCGTCAATTTGAGTATATCCACACTATAAAAGATATAAAAAAATATGAGCAATCCAAGGAAGGATTAGAAACTTTATGTAAAAAAATTGGAGAAGCAGATGCTGTCATATGGGCTTTTCCACTATATTATGCCCTGGTACCTTCTCATTATAAAAGGTTTATTGAATTAATATTTGAAAATAATTTAACAGGTTATTTTTCAGCAAAATATACCAGTGTATTCTCTACTTCTATTCATTATGCAGATATTCATGCACATAATTACATGAGGGCAATATGTGAGGATTTGGGCATGAACTATGTAGAATATCTATCCCATGAAATGCAGGATTTAACAAAAGAAAATAGAAGGCAGGAACTTAAGTTATTCTTTGAAAATTTACTTACCTACGTTGATGAAGGTTTAATTACTAATAAGTTATTTAACACCTTAAGTGAAAGCACATTTAAATATAATCCAGGTAAAACAGATAAGTTTATTCATACTACTAAAAAAATAATTATTTTAACAGATGCCCAAAAAAAAGATAGTAATCTTAATGAAATGATTAATAAATATAAAAGCTATTTACAAAATTCAGTAGAAGTATTTAATCTTCATCAGATAGATATAAAAGGTCCTTGTTTAGGCTGCTGCAGCTGCGCCCAAGAAAATATATGTGTTTACCACCACAAGGATGGTTACCGAAAATTTTTAGATTATATTATTAAAAATGGAGATATAATTATTTTTGCCGGCACTATAAAAGATAGGTATTTATCCTCACGTTTTAAACTTTATTATGATAGAAGCTTTTGCTACACCCATATTCCTTTCTTAAAGGGTAAACAAATAGGCTATATTATTTCAGGGAAATTAAGTGAACACCAAAATTTAAGACAAATATTAGAGTTATATACTGGAGAAGATAGAAATTTAATTGGATTTGTCACTGATGAAAGTGAAAACAATGATATTATAGATAATCAAATATATACCTTTGCTAAAATGAGTGTGAACTACTGTGAAAAAAATTATTTTAAATCCGAAACCTTTTTGGGCGTAGCTTCAAGAAAATTGTTTTCCGATGCCATAGAAGGCCACTTAGGAGCCATATTTACAGCTGATTATAAGTACTATAAGAAAAATGGACTGATAAAAAAAATATCCTTTAAACAAAAAATGCAGGTGAAAGTTATGAGATACTTTATGGGAAAAGAAAGATTCAGAAAAGAAGTCCAGAGAAATATGGTTGATCATATGATTACGGGCCATAAAAAAGTTCTTCAAAAAATAGGTACTAAGTAATGGGTAACAGCTTAAAAGCAAGTTTAAATGTAACACTGGGCTTTATGCCTTTAATATTTCTCTGGAGCCTCTCAAATGAACTAGGACTTATTTTAGGTTTAGGTTCTATTGTAATATTATTTATAAAAAATGTAATGAATAAGAATATAGGAATTATGTCTTGTGTGTTACTAGTATACTTCATCACATCCAATATATTATATTTTTATTTTCAAATGGACCTTATTGTTGAGTATAGATATTTAACTTCTTATATAATATTGGGTTTAATGGGATTTATCTCTATTATGATAAAAAAGCCTTATACTATGTATGAAGCTAAAAGTGGATACAAAAAAGACTTTGGAGAATCTCCCTTATTTATAGAAGTTAATGTTTTGATAACAAAGATATGGACGACTATCTACTTAATCAATGCTATTATAGAATTAACAACTCATAATACTATTACTGTTATAGTTATAAATATATTAATAGTCTTGGGAATTGCATTGTCTATTATAATCCCAGGATTACTTCCAGAAGCTTAAAATAGAAGAGGGTTTTATATGGAGATGGATTTAATTTGCTCAGAGAACATAAAAAGAATATTAGAGGAAGTTCTTACTAACCGTAAAATAACAATCAGTAAAGAGTCCAAAGTGTGCATTATTGAAAAAGGATTTGATTTAGAAGCAGGTAAAATAGGCATATATTTTGATATGAGCACTCTAAACCTTTTAATGGACTATTTAGATCAAAGCACCGCCAGTAAGGAAGAAATTAAAAATATAATAACAGGAAGATGTGAAGAAGATGAACTCAAAGTACTCACTTATGATAACATTTATTATTTCGAATCTGTAGGAAACAATGTATTTTGTAAGACAAAAGATAAAAAATACAAGGTAAAAGAAAAACTCTATGAATTGGAGAAAAAGTTAGAAAATAAGGAATTCATAAGAGTGAGCAAATGTTTTATTGTAAACATAGTGAAAGTAGATCGTATTATTTCATGGTTTAATAGTAAGCTTATATTAAAAATCATTGATATAGATGAGGAGATTTATGTTACACGAAAATATTTAAATGATTTTAAAAAATTTCTTGGATTTTGAGGTGAGCTAAACATGAAAGGAAATTTAAAAGATTTTTTATTTAATTTATCAATATCCATGTTTATAGGATTATTTGTAGGTATGGTTCAAGTAACAGCTGTAAACATAAACAGTGAAGCTTTAACTATATTAATTATGTCTTCCATAATTGGAGGAGTTATTGGAACAATTTCCAGGTTTGTTTTCATATATATATTTGCCATAAAACAAAAAGATGTAAAGCTAGCATTTATATCAGTGTTTATAATAATAGGAGCTATTTCCTATATGCCATCCTTTTACTATTATTTAGCTTATAATAATGCTATATCCTCGATACAATTGATACCAATTTTAATATCAGCAGAACTCCTTGGAATGAGTTTTTGTTACTGTTCCTATAAAAGATGTTTGGATTTAAATTTAAAACTGAAAAATAAAAAACAGCAATTGAAAAGAAAATCCTAATGAATATGTTACATATAGGGGATATTTTTATTGCGATACCCCCTATTTTTACACTATTTTTTCTTTTTAATTCACTTTATCTATGCTCTCCATGTTTAATCTACCTAACGCTTTACAACTTCAGTATAAATTTTTTCCAACAAATTAAATGCTCCACGATATCCCACATATGAACGAGTAATTACCAATTCATTATATGACGGAAAACCTACCTCAACTACAAATGTTTTTAAAGCTTTTGCAATATCTTGTTCCCAGCTAGTGCCAAAAATAATTGGAGGTTTATGACCAAAATCCGTATTTCTAATTTTTTCTTGAATTATATATCCATCTTCCTCAAATTCAACATCTGTAGAAACATCTTCTGCGATATTTTTATACTGTTCCTGAATTACTTCATGATATTCTTCTGGTGGGTTTTCTGTAATAATCTGTTTTCTTGGAACTAGTCCCAGTTGATTTGTCAAAAATTTAGTTAATGCTAGATTGTAAGCACTATCACCAATTACTGCAAACTTAGCCGGTAAACCCCACCAATACTCAGAATAAAAATCTGAAAATTCCTCCAAATATTGATAATAAATCTCTTCTTCTTTCTTGATAAATCTTTCAGCTTTTTTACTATTGAGGCCAGCAAAATCAACTACTTTACGTAAAAAACTACTGGTTTCTTCAGCACCAATAGGAACTACCGGAATGTGTAAAAATGGCTGGCCATATTTTTTTTGAAGATGTTTAGCTGTTTCCAGACCCAGCCATGGTGAAAGCACTAAATTAAACTGAGCCTTAGGTATATTGTCCCATTCGGAAATCCCTTTTGATCCATTGCCAAAAAGTATATTCACCTTAAGTCCAATACCTTCTAAAATTCTCTTAATTTCAGTAAAGTCACCACGCCAGAAAATATTTTGATAGGGGAGTAATGACCAAACATTAACAGATCCTTGATTACGCTCACCGCCATAATATCCTACATACTGATCTATAATGGCTCTAGTAACTACTTCATGTCCTTTGAAATTATTCCCTTTAAATCCACCAGTTTCAGCATATACAATTGGAACTCCTTTGTCTTGAAACTCTTTAACTACAGATCCCACATCTTCTCCTATAAGATCTGAAACACAACCCGTAAGTACAACAAATAAATCTGCATCCAAAATTTTCAATGATGCTTCAATTAATTCTCTTAATTTCTTTTCACCTCCAAATACTACTTCATTCTCCGTAAAATTGACACTTGGTATAACTGATCCACCGCCATATGAACTACCTTGATAACCGGATCCAATATTACTTTGTTGATTAGACACACAGCCTGCACCACAATGAGTGATTGGAATGACTCTTGGTATTGCAGCGGCACTGTTCATGGCTCCAATAGAACAAGTATAGCGAGCTTGGCTGATAGAATTAGTCTTTTTTAAATGTAACTTTGATATACTTTTATCTGTAATCTTATTTATTGACATATTCCACTTTCCCCTTTTAAACTTATATTTTACTTTTTTAGCGCCAGATTAGGCTCTTTTGCCAGTATATAGGGATCTTTTTGATTTAACCACCATTTTTTATATGGTAATCTGGCATGAACAGCTACAGAACGGTGTAATTTCTTAAAAGAAAGAATATCTAAAATGGCTTCTCCTAAATTAATAATTCCCTGATATCCTATAACGCTGTTTTCATCACCAAGTGGAGCTGCTGGAATACCTAAACGCGTAGCTAATGGTGCTAATCCGCCATGTCTTATGAGAATAAAATCTGGATTTACTCTTTTTAACAATCCGTAAAATTGATATTGCTGATGATTGCTTACACTAAAAGCAGGTACATCTCCATAATTATCAACTAGATGAGCAAGAGAATTCTGCCTTTTATCCCCGCTGTCATAAATAGGATCATGATGAAATACTAGAGAACCATCTACTTCAATTTCAAGTTCTTTAAGTACAGCTATCAATCCGTGAGAATATGCAGAACCCGTTGCAACATATCCTTTTTTACCCTTAAGTAATTTTCTCAATTCTTTAACACGCGGCATTACTCTTGCATGTTCCTTTGCTATATAAGCTTCACCTTCTTTCTCACGATGAGTAACTCTTGTCAATTCACGAATCCATGCATCCGTTCCTGAAAATCCATAGGGTTGTGGTGCTTTAATTCCCGGAACACCAAATTCCTGTTCCAAAGCTGCTGCTATATAAGAAGACAATGTATAACAGAAACCTACTGTTGCCGCGGCCTCAGAAAGTTGTGCCAACTCATCTACAGAAGCCAAATCTACCGCATAATTAACTCTAAGGCCCAATTCTTTCAACATTGGAGTAAATACATCGGAGCCCCAAAGATTAATCACATTAACTAGATCATCTTGCTTCTTTTTAGATTTTTTACGTACAATTTGTCGTAAAATTCCGTGTTGAGACACATCAAATCCAGTACTCCAATGTTTAGATTTAAATCCTTCACAGTGCATGGCGACAACTGGGATTTTTAGCTTTTTTTCAAATTCAGAAGCTACACTATCTATATCATCTCCAATAATACCAGTTGCACAAGAATTACCTATAAAGATTGCCTTTGGATGATAGCGGTCCCATGCATCTTGTATAGACTGAGCTAATTTGTCAACTCCTCCGAATATCATATCATTTTCTTGCAAATTAGTAGAAATTATACGGATATTTTCTACAGGTAAGTTTCGCATTGCCAGTCCATTTCGAAATATAGAATTGTTTCCTCCTTGCCCAGCAGAACACCCTATAGGTGAGTGTTGAATTAAAACTGCATCACGTACATGACCTGCTTGACATTCGACCATTTGCATAGTACAGCTAGTCCCTTGAGTAAAAGGGCCATTAAGTTCACATAACTTACAACTTTTATTACCACTGTTTGATCCGCATTCTTCACGTGAATATAATGTTTTTGATAAGGTTGATAAAGTTGATGCTTTCCCATCCCATGAAATTATAGTACCCAATCGCTGTTCACGGCTTTCTACAACTGTATTATTAAGATCAATTTTTTTACTACTCATTTTGTTTCCTCCTCATTCATTTCATACTTTCATAAAAATTATCCTTATTTTCATAGATATTGGTACTATTTCGTTTCATAATGCGATTTTTCATTTCGAGGTGACAGTCACCTTATATAGCTATAGCATTAGCTCTTCGATTGAAATTCTTATCACTTAAAATAGAAGAGTAAATTTCCTCAATAAGATTTAAGCCTCCATTATAACCAACATAAGTTTTATTTACTATTAATTTATCAAAAATTGGATTGCTTATATATACTACTGGTGCATATAAATCTTCAGATAATTTATTTTCCCAGGCACTTCCTAAAATCAAGGTTTTTCTTGGAACATTTACATCTTTTCTTATTTTATTCTCTATGGCTCCCCCATCATTTTCAAAAAACACCTTCCCTTTATATTCCTCATCAATTCCTTCAAATGTATTAACAATATTCTCCTTATATTTATCTGGGACATTATCTATTAAGAATGAACCCTTAGGAACATATCCTACTTCATTAATTAAGAAGCTACTTGCACCTATTCCATACGCAGAATCAGCTATTGTATACAACTCATAAGGTAATTCTGCCCTTGCTTCAGCAAAAAAATCTCCCGTATCTAAAAAGTATTTATAAAATGAAAACTCCTCTTCTTTTATTACTTGTTCAACCCTATCTTTATCAAGATTTGCAAACTCGGAAACAGTTCTTAAAAACTTGCTAGTTGCAGCTGCTCCTACAGGCAATTCTGGATAATGAAGCAGTTTAGTTCCATATTTAGCTTCAAGAAGTTTAGCTGCCTTCAATCCAACCCATGGGTTTAACACTAAATTAAATTCTGCATTTGGAATGTCTCTCCATTCCTCAACGCCTTTACTCTCATAACCAAAAAGTATATTTACCTCTAAACCTATGGCAATTAAAATTCTCTTTATTTCCTTTAAATCACCTCTCCAAAATGGATCTTGATTTGGAACTACTGAAAATACATTTACTAAGCCCTTTCTAATCTTTGGCTTAACATCCCCTATATATTGTTCAATTATACTTTCTATGACAAGTTCATGCCCTAAATAGTTAGTCCCTTTAAAGCCTGCGGTTTCTGCATTAACAACGGGTTTTCCTTCCCTTCGATATTTAGCAGCTATAGAAGCAACATCATCTCCAACTATATCCGCTGTACAACCTGTTAAAACCACAAATAATTCACCCTTAAGCACCTGTAATGCACCATCAATCGTTTCATCAAGTTTCTTCTCTCCACCAAAAACTATATCCTTTTCTGACGAATTAGTAGAAGGTATGTGACTTCCTCCAAAGTCACTTTCTCCTTGATAACCTGCTGATGTTGCTAAAGCTATTGCAACTTTATTGCTGCAGCCAGGTCCACAATGTAAAACTGGTACTGCCCCTTTTATGGCAAGGACAGTATGCTGCGCTCCTATTGCACAAGTATATCTTGGTTGTTCAATTACGTTACTCAAGCTCTTTTCCTCCCCTTTCAAATGTAAATGGATCTTGTTCTAACCACCAATCTGTATATGGTGACTCAAAATGCTTAGCTAAGGTATCAATATGTTTTTTTGTCCTTATGCATTCATAAACTCTTTCTCCTAAATCAATTATCCCATCATAGCCTATTATCATGTTAGGATCAGCTAAATGGAAAGCTGGGAATCCTAATTTATTAACTATTACTGCAATGGCTGGATGCCTTGCAAGTACAAAATCAGGATTCAATTTCTTCAATATATTTGTAAATTGATAAGGCTGCTTATTAGTTACACAATAATTTCCAACATCTCCAATATGCTTTAACATATTACCTACTGTATTAATTTCCTGATAATCATTATCATAGACTTGATCATGGTGAAAACCTAAAGCTCCTATTACCTCAAGTCCTAAGGAATCGGCAACACTTACATAGCTTTGAACAATTGAATCTCCTGCCATAATATATATTTTCTTTCCCTTTAACTTTTCTCTAAGCTCTTCTAATCTTGGGCGTATTCTCTCATGTTCTTCCTTTATTATTTCCTCAGCTCTTTCTTCCTTATTTACCAATCTACCTATTTCTCTCAACCATTCATCAGTCCATTTTAAACCTGTTGGAATAGGTGCCCTAACTTCTGGTACATCAAATTCACTTTCTAAAGCTGCTGACACATAAGAACCTAAAGTTTCACATATATTAGCTGTTGCTATTGCATCTGATGTTTTCTCAATTTCTTCAAAGGTAGAAAACGGGAATAAATATCTTGGTATTAAATCAAGCTTTCCTAATAAATCATCAAATACGTGAGCCCCTTGGAAGTTAATAATATTTACATGATTAGTTTTTTTACTAGACTTCTTAACTAAATTTCTTAATATAGCGTGTCCAGCCACATCAAAACCAGTTGTCCAAACTTTAGATTTAAAGCCTTCGCAGTATACAGGTACAATTTTAATACCAGTTTCTTCTCCTAACTCCTCTGCTAAACTTTCAATATCTTCTCCAATAATTCCTGAAGCACAAGAAGCACTTACAAATATGATCTTGGGATTAAATCTCTCTTTTGCAAGTAATACAGCTTCTCTTAATTTAGCATCACCTCCATAGATAGTATCTTTTTCCTGAAGATTCGTACTAATAGCCTTAAAATTTTCAATATTTATTCCTCTCAAGGCAGCACCTCTTCTTACATTGTCCTGTGCTTGAGCAAAATCTGATGCACATCCAATAGGTGCATGATTTATAATTACAGCTCCAATAATATTTGCCATAATTCCAAAAGCACAAGAAGATGAACAACCTGCGCACTGGCTAAATCTCCTTTCCTGTGGTTTTAAACTACGATGAAGAGATTTTTCATAAATATCTTGTGCAGAGCCATCATAAGATATAATTGCTCCTAATCTCTGCTCTCTTACAGCTAGTTCTGGTAATTTCAGATTGATTGCCATTTATATCACCTCTTTTATTTTGTTAAACACATTGTTAAGTACTAATTCAAAGTCTCTTATTTAAGCATTTAATTTTCATAGAAAAATAAGTTAGATAAATAAAAAAAGAGAACATCATTCAATAAAGAATATTTGTCCTCTGGTTTTCCAGTTAGATTATTATCAATTTGCATGTTTAGAAATTATGTATTTTAAAAATCGAACCCCTGACCTGCGGGCAGCGATTTGGATAGATACTGGATATAAATGGTTGGCTAGGGCTTTCTCAGCAGGGACTTTCATCCTATAAGTATAAAAGCATACTTATATTTCATTTTTCACATTCAATATATGCTATAGGAACATTAAAAACAACTTCGCCTTTTTTACTTGCAATATTATTTAATCTATTCTCCAAATTTAAAAAAACATTGTTCCAGTTATCTTCTTTGATTATTTCTTTCCAATCCTGTAAAAATGCTAACTTTATAAAATAATGATTAAAAAATGAACTGCCATCTATAAATCTCATAAAATAATTCTCTTGAATAATCTTTTTTACAGAAAAGTTATTCCTCTTTATAAGTGTTTCAATGTCTTCTATGGAGTATCTTTTCTTTATATGCTTGGCTAGATTTCTAATTTCGCTTTCTAATTTTAAATCTCTTAGAACTTCATCAAATATAGAGTAAAATTCATCAAAGTGTCCAAATAAATTAGTAGTAAAAATAAGTTTTCCTCCTGACTTTAATACCCTAAAACATTCTATAATAACTTCATCTGGATCTTGAAAATTATTTATGCCTAAATTAGATATTACCATATCTATATATTCATTACTAAAGGGCATATTCTCACCAACGCCTTTTATTAGTTCCACATTTTTTATTCTATACTGGTCCTTTTTTCTATTAGCTCTATCAATTGCTCTTTCCCATGGGTCAATTCCAAACACTTTACAACTTTCTCCCAACCTTTGTGCTAATTCAAACAGTGGAAAACCCGTTCCACAACCAATATCAACTATTATAGAATCTTTTTTAAGTGGAATATTGTTTAGTAAAAGTATTCCAAAAGGTGATGACCATAAAGGTAGTTCATCATAATAACAAACCATTTTATCATCAAAGTTTATTGTGTCATATAAAAATTCCAAAGTTAACATCCCCTTCATAATAACCTAAGAATCACTTGATATAAATTTTCTAACTTTCAAAATCAAATTATGCTTTTCACAAATTTCTCTGCACTTTATAATTTCAGCTTCCCCAATAACGTCAACTACAGTTAATCTTACATTCTTTAAATACTTTTGACAGCCTAAGGCAAATTTTAATACTGATTCATAAGATTTAATTCCAAATTTACTTTTAGTTATCTTCAAATATTCTTCAGCATTAGATGCATTTAAACTTATAGATACACTATCAATAGTTTTGGATAATAACGGTGCAACTTCTCTTTTATTTATTAAATCCCCTAATCCATTTGTGTTAATTCTTATATTTAAATCTTCTTTTTCTCTTTTTAGATATTTTGAAACTTCAAGTACTGCATACAAACGAGTTAATGGTTCTCCATATCCACAAAAAATCACTTCTTTACATCTTGATAAATCATGTTTTTTAAACTCATTTAAGACTTCCTGAACTGTTGGTTCAGATTTAAGCCATAAATTATTAAATTCCTTAATTTTATCTGAATTCCTGATGCAGAATGTACAAGCACACGGACATTTATTAGTTAAATTAACATAAATATTTTCTTGTATCGCCTTATCTTCTTCATAATTAGCATGATTTAAATTTACATGAACACCATTTTTATATGAATATAATATTGACATATTTTTACTCCCTTATTACAAAATGAAAAATAGATGTTGAATTTTATACATAAATTCATAAAAAGAGATTCATCATCCATTTTTCATTTTTCTTTTAATCTTCTTTTATATAGGTAAATGGATCCTTATCATACCATTCCTTTTTATAAGGAAGTGATTTGTTTTTTGAAATATTTTTATTAAATTGATTATTTTTGATTTTTCTATTTAATCTACAAGCAATTTCAAATACACCTGCATATCCCATATAAATATTAGTAGGTCCAAATAGCGGTAATATAGGCAATCCTTGTTTAGGAGTAATATTATTAATTCCGCTGTGAATTACAATTACATCTGGTTTTAATTTATTTACAATATTTACTTGTTCAAAGGGTTGTTGAGTTGCAACATTAAATACAATATCATCTATATTTTCGAGAGCCTCAAAGATTGGTTCTATAAATTCATCTATATGATGTCCTTTAAATCCAACAATCTCCATTCCTAAATCCTGTAATACTTCGGCAGTAGAAACTATCCTAATAGCCCCTCCTCCCAAATATACCCTTTTACCTTTAAGATTCTTTCTATATGGTTCAAGACTTTCATCAAGTAATTCATCTTCTTTTTTCAGGAAAGCTTCTGCTTCTTTTTCCAAACTGAAGTGCTTTGCAATTTTTAAAACCCATCGTGCCGTATTCTTTCTTCCAATTGGGATTGTATCAATTATAAAAGGAATTCCATATTCTTGTTCTATATATTTGATATAATAATCATCATGCGTTCCGCAAATACTTATGTTTAAAGAGTTCTCTAAAGAATATGCAAAATCTTTTGGTGCAGAATAACAGGGTATGAAAGTTACAGTTAGACCTATTGCATTTAACAATCTTTCTAATTCAAGTTCATCAGCTCTGCTCATAGATCCAACATTAAAAATATTAACACGTCTGGTAAGTAAATATCTTCTTCTTATTTCTTCAAAATCATCTTCAACTAAACGTTCTTCTCTGCCCACATCTTTCAGCAGCTTTTTCATTATCCCATTGTAAGCTGCATCATATGCCGTGGCCATTACTTTTGTTTTAAATCCCTCACAAGTAACAGGAACTAAAGTAGCTGCAACCTCTGATTGCAAATCAGAAAGTATGCTATCTATATCATCTCCAATTAATGCCGGAACACATCCACTTACTGCAATAATTATTTCTGGTCTAAATTCCTTATCAGCATAAATAATTGTATCTCTTAACTTTTTTTCTCCCCCGTTTATTACATCTGATTCATCCAGATTAGTACTTAACCATATTGTTCCTTCCGCTTTAGGATCTCTTAAACGCTTGAAACTAGAGCCTTGCCCAGCAGAGGCGTTAGTAGAAGCCCCGCATCCTAGTGGGGAATGCATTACAACAATAGCATTTCTTAATGTATTTAAGATTCCCAGACTTAATCCATATTGGCATCCATAGGTTTGAGAAAAGCTTCGATTTGCACCATTTAAACATCCCTTACTTAAACAGTTTTGCAAATTAGAGCATGTTCCTCCAAAGGCAATACCAGCTTTCAATCTTTCTTCACGTGGGGGTGCAGTTGTGCCTAATTCGATTTTCATATATTTTCCTCCTTATCTACCTGTAATCAATGAGCTCAGTATGTCTTCAGTAAGAGTTAATCCACCATTAAATCCAACATAGGATCTATTAAGAACAATTTTGTTTGTAATGGGATATGAAATTGTGACTAAAGGTGCATTTATGCTAGCTGCCAATTCCTTTTCAAAAATACTTCCTATAACCACAAGCGGTGCCATAGCCTCGTAATATCTTTGATTTTTGTTAGGCTCCCATACTTCTCGTAAATATCTTTTAATAGAGCTCGTATCAGAATCAAATTTAACTGTTGTCTTCAATCCTGATTCAAATTCTTTAAATTGTTCTTCTACTTTATCTTTTTCATTTTCATTTAATAGATCAGTAATCACAGCAAGCTCTGGCAGCCATCCTAGTTCATCCGATACAAAACGTGATAGGGACGGTGCGTAATTAGAATCACCCACTACAAGAGCATATCTTTGCAAATCTGCATCAGTATAAATATCTATGAATCTTTCAAAATAATCATAATAAATATTTCTTTCCTTTTCCAAGGCTTTATCTATTGTACTTTCTGATATATTAAAATGTTGTCCTATTTTTCTTATGAATCTTTCCGTTTGAATATATCCAATAGGGATTTGAGCTGTTATATATGGGATATTATGAACTTCCTCATATGCTTCTGCTGCTTTTTTTCCAAATACTTCTGAAAGCACAATGTTTAAACTTGCATTAGCTGAGTTTTTAATGTCATCAAGCTCTTCACCTTCTCCAAATAATGTATTAGCTTTTACACCTATAAGACTAAGGATACGTTTTATTTCTTTTAAATTACCTTTCCAAAATATATCTTGTCCAGGTACAATACCCAATATATTTACCTGATTTTCAGTTTTTTCTTTTTTTTGTTGAATATACTGTTTTACCAAACCTTCTAAAAGAAGGTCGTATCCATAATAAGAATTTCCTTTAAAACTTGGTGTTGGAACTGATATAACTGGTTTTTCAGCTCCAGCAAAATCTTTAACAACTGCTTCTACATCATCACCAATCATTTCTACCATGCATCCTGTTACAACAACATATATATCCCCATCCATTATTTCTAATGTATTTTCTATTTGCTCTTTCAATCTTTTTTCTCCACCAAAAACAATGTCCTTTTCTATTACATTTGTACTAGGCAAGGAGCTTGACCCACAATAACCTCCCCCTAAATAAGCTGAACCAGAATTAGTTGCATTGTATAAATTATGACCACACCCTGAAGATGCATGTATAATAGGTATTGCTCTAGAAATAGCTCTTAATGTAGATAGTGCACCTCCTAGTGCACATGAATATCGTGGTCTGTCAACAAACTTGCTCATTTTTCCTCCAATCTGCCCTTTGGCTGACTAATATTTTATAATTTAAAATTGTATTTTATCTATTCTATCAAAGAGATCCGTAGACAGATATCTCTCTCCTGTATCAGGCAATAGAACTACCACATTTTTTCCTTTAAATTCTGGACGTTTTGCAATTTGTGTAGCAGCAAAAGTTGCTGCACCTGACGAAAAACCTACTAATAATCCTTCTGTCCTAGCCAAATCTTGTGCAGTTTCAATTGCCTCTTCATTTCTAACCTTATATATTTCATCAATATTTTCGAATTTAACTAATTCTGGCACAAAATTTGCTCCTATCCCTT
Source organism: Candidatus Clostridium eludens (assembly GCF_045310515.1). Taxonomy (NCBI): domain Bacteria; kingdom Bacillati; phylum Bacillota; class Clostridia; order Eubacteriales; family Clostridiaceae; genus Clostridium; species Candidatus Clostridium eludens. The sequence goes on from NZ_JBJHZX010000001.1 coordinate 84,425, forward strand.
GCAGTTTGTGGGGACCAGGTACTCCTCCAGATAAAGCTGGCGAATCATACGGCTCTACTGCAATTATCTTTATATTAGGATTTTTTTCTTTTAATGCTTCACTAACCCCTGTAATTGTCCCGCCTGTTCCAACTCCTGCAACAAAAGCTGAAATCTCTCCCTCCAAATCATTCCAAATTTCAACTGCCGTTGTTTCTTTGTGTATTTTAGGATTCACTTCATTAAAAAACTGCTGAGGTTGAAATGAATTTTCAATTTGAAAAGAAAGTTCTTCTGCCCTTCTTATTGCGCCCTTCATTCCATCTTTTGCTGGTGTTAGTATCAATTCAACATTTAATGCTCTTAATAGCTTTTTACGTTCATCACTCATACTTTCAGGCATGGTTATGATAATATGATATCCTTTTGCAGCAGCTACAAACGCTAGACCAATTCCTGTATTACCACTTGTAGGTTCAATAATTACAGTATCTTTATTTATTAATCCTTTTTCTTCAGCATCTTCTATCATAGCTAGAGCAATGCGATCTTTAACTGAACTTAGAGGATTAAAATATTCCAGTTTTGCAATTAAATTACCCCTTATTTTTTTTTCTTTGTTATAATCAGTCAACTGTAACAATGGTGTATTTCCCACCAATTCAGTTAACTTTCTAGAAACTCTGCTCATGTAATCACTCCTACATAAAATTTATTAATATTGTTTATTATAAATGAAAGCTATCTGTAATTCCCTTTTTCATCTTTATCAACAAATCTTGCATTAAATAATCTGTCATTTAATATATTACTGTAGATATCTTCAATTAATCTTAATCCTCCGTTGTACCCAATATAGGTTTTATTTAAAATTAGGTTATTTGTAATTGGAATACTTAAATATGTTATTGGCGCCTCTATGTCTAATGCCAGATCATCCTCCCAATCACTTCCTAAAATTAAAGTTTTTCTTGGAATATTTTTATCCTTTCTAATTTGCTTTTCTATCTTTCCTCCATCAATTTCAAAAGTCACTTTATCTTTATATTCCCTATCTATATTTTCAAACTCTCTCCTTATTTTATCTGTATACCTTTCTGGAACATTATCTGTAATAAAAGCCTGCTTTGGTATGTATCCTAATTCATTTATTAAAAAATTACTTGCTCCTAAAGCATAGGTTGAATCCGCTATTGTATATAATTCATAAGGTAACCCATTTTTTATCTCTGTGAAAAAATCTGCTGCTCCTATAAAATATTTATAAAATCTCTTTTCTTTTTCTACAATTACTCGTTGAACTTTTTCTTTATCAATGTTTGCAAATTCTCCTACTTCTTTTAAGAATTTGCTGGTTGCTTTTGCTCCAACTGGTATTACAGGATAATGCATGTAGGGAGTATTATATTTACTTTTAAGTAATTTTGCCGTTTCTAACCCTACCCAAGGTGATAAAACTAAATTAAATTCCGCATTAGGAATATCTCTCCACTCACTTACTCCAGCACTTTCATATCCAAATAAAATATTCACCTCTAAACCTATGGAATTTAAAAGTTTTTTAATCTCTTGTAAATCTCCTCTCCAGTTTTGATTTTGAAATGGAACAACTGAAAAAACATTAACCACCCCCTTCCTCACCTTTGGTTCAACATCTCCAATTAATTGCTCTATTATTGCTTGCAGTACTAATTCATGTCCAAAATAATTATTTCCTTTAAATCCTCCTGTTTCAGCATTCACAATAGGATATCCTTCTTTTTTATATTTAGAAACTACAGCCTCAACATCATCCCCAACAATTTCTGATGTACAACCTGTTAAGACTACAAATAAATCTCCTTTTAATACCCTTAAACTACCGTCAATTGTTTCCCTTAATATCTCTTCTCCTCCAAATACAACTTCTTTTTCCCCAGAATTTGTACATGGTATATGACTTCCTCCTACATAACCTTCCCCCTGGTATCCAGATGAAGTTGTTAGAGCCCCATGGATTTTTGCACTGCATCCTGGACCACTATGAAGAATGGGAATTGCTCTTGGAATACCTAATACTGTTTGCTGTGCACCTAATGCACATGAATACCTTGGCTGTTCAATTATCTTGCTCATTACTTTTCTCCTTTTTCAAATATATATGGATCTTGTTTTAGCCACCAATCTGTATAGGGTATCTCAGAATGTTTTGCAATATTTTTAACGAGTTTTTTAGTTCGCAAGGTTTCGTAAATTTTATCTCCCAATTCAATTACCCCATCGTATGCAATTCCTAAATTTGCATCTGCTACCTGAAAAGAAGGAATTCCTAGTTTAGTTCCAATTGTTGAAATTTGACCATGTCTTACAACCAGTACATCCGGTTTTAAGACATTTAATATATTAATAAATTCATATGGCTGCTTATTACAAACAGTATAATTTTCAACATCTCCAGTGATCTTAACCATGTTTCCTATACTATTTACTTCACCATAATCATTGTCATATACTTGATCATGATGGAATCCAGTTGCCCCTACAACCTCCAATCCAAGGGATCTGCAGGAGCTTACAATACTATGTACAAAAGAATCTCCTGCTAAAATATACACTCTCTTACCCTCTAATTTACCTTTAAGGTAATCTAATCTGGGCTTTATTCTCTCATGTTCTTCTCTAATTACTTTTTCAACTAATTCTTCCCTATTGGTGATTCTTCCCAAATCCCTTAACCAAATATCTGTCCACTCTATTCCATAAGGTACAGGAGCCTTTATCTCAGGAACTCCAAATTCTTTTTCTAATGCTGCTGAAATATAAGTTCCAAGAGTTTCGCAAATATGGGTTGAAGCTACTGCAGCTGACATTTCCTCTAAATCTTGTACACTTGAAAATGGAAATAAATATTTAGGTTTTAATCCTATTTTACTTAGCACATCTGTAAAAGCATGGGTTCCTTGAAAGTTAAAAACATTAACTATATTCTCTGATTTTTTCTTTGCAGGTTTAACAAGTTTACGCAAGATACCATGAGCTGTAGCATCGAATCCAGTACTCCAAATTTTTGATTTAAATCCTTCGCAATATACTGGCACAATAGGAATTCCTAGCTCTTCTTCTAATTCATCAGCAACACTTTCAACATCTTCTCCTATAATTCCGGATACACAAGAAGTATTTACAAATATTGCTTTTGGATTAAATCTTTTCTTTGCTTCCCTTATACCTTTTCTTAACTTCTCATCACCACCGTAAATTGTATCCTTTTCTTCTAAATTTGTGCTAATAGCTTTTATATTATCTGATTTTAAACCTCTGTGAATTGTCCCTTGGTGACGCCCATCGTTAAACCCACTAAAATCACCTGCACAGCCTATTGGAGCGTGGTTCACTACTGCTGCATCTAAAATTATTGAATTTAATACAAATGCACATCCTGATGCACAGCTGCCACATTGATTGAAAATTCTACCTTTCATTTTAATCTTACATCCAAGTGACTTTTCATATAGTTCACTTGCTTTTCCATGGAAAGACAAGATAGAGCCAAGTCTCTGTTCTCTTGGTTCCACTTCCGGTAAATCCAAATTAATACCCATTTATTTATCACCTCTAAACTTTTTTATTAGTTTAAATATCACCTTTGATTCACCATCCTCTATTACCTTGGCCTTTATTTACCCGAACGCTACCATTGCTAACACCCCCATCGCACTCTGTGAAAGCGATTCACACAAAATTAAAAATTTTGGTTCTCTGCTTTTCTATCAAAGTGGAGGATAAGCACTGCTACGCGCCTGGATAAGTTCTGCTAAGATTCAGATGGAGAAGAGTATTCCTCATAAGCAAACTCCACCTGAACCTAAGAATCACTTGATTAATACCTTGTCAAAAAGAATTTATCTTCTGCTTTTTGATACGTTTTAATGATTTACGTTCATCACTTCTCTTGTAATACCTTATTATTGTTTTTAATGCTTCATCAAGTTTCATATTAATGCCAAACACAGAAATATTATTTCTTCCTAATTGCTTTTCTGATCCAGGCCCACATCTACTACATAACAAACATCTGCAATCAGAAATGGTTTCTATTTTTTTTTGATTCTTAGGATTAACGTGACCACAAGAATGTTCAGATGAACATGAACTACAACTTCCATTATTCTTTTGATTTTTCTCAACTAGCCTTTCTCCTAAATTCTCATAAGTCTCATCATCATTTACTTTTATTATGAAAAAAGAATTTGAAGCGCCAAAATGTTTATCAATGTTGACTCCATCTGTTGAAGCAACTGCAATATTATATCCCATTAATACCATCTCCTTATTTAAAATACTTATCATATCTAAATTTTTAAAGTATCTTGCCTGAAACTTAACATATCTTCTTTCCTGCTTTAATGTATTTAACACTCTTAAATTAAACATGTTAAAGATTAACTATATAATACATATAGAAACTCTAAAAATAGAAAAGGCTATATTTTTCATCAAGAAAAACATAGCCTCCAGTTTCCTAGTCAACTATTTTAATATAATTTACCATTTTATCGATATTTTCCATATCATGCAAACCTAAATTCTTTACTTTATTCTAACCTTTTTAAAAAAATCATTTTCTAAATAACAATAATAAAAAGACTATAATTCCCATATAAGAAAAATAGCCTCTGCTAACAAAAATAATTTAATAAGACTTCTACTTTTCTTATCTCTCAGAAGTATTAAAATACATCTGTAGGAATTGACACCGATACATAAATGTGGGTTGTCGGGCTTCACGGGGCCTATCCCTCCACCGCTCTTGATAAGAGTATGTTGTATTAAGTTTCAAACAATTGATTTTTTAAATACTTTCAATAATCGATCATATGCTTATTATATTAATTATACTTTATTATGTCAATACTAAATTTTATAAAAACTCATAGTAATTAAATTTACATTTCAAGTAAATATACTACTATATTCTCTGCAGCACGTAATATATGAAATATCCATTTCTAATAATCATACTCTGATTTAAATAAAAACCCCGGCGTTCGCCAGGGCTTTTTATCTAAAAGTGTTTCAACTAGTATTTAAAACATACCTTATATTCTGATTAAGTTTAAATTACTTTCTATATACTATATACAACTACTCCATAAATAGTTACAAAATTATACTTATTCCATTGATGCTTTTAAAGCTTCACTCATAGAGATTTTATATATCTTTTTTCTATTTAAAGCTTTGGATAACTCATAAGTTAGATAAACTACTACAAACCCCACAATAACATAAGAATAATTAATCGTTATTGGTATTGCCAACTTAATACTTTCTGTTAATGATCTGAACAATAGGTCCATAGATGCCAGAATAAGTGGTATGCCTATAATATATCCAACTATAATAATTATGGAAGAGCTGTTTAAAATCAATGAATTTATTTCTTTTCTCCTATATCCTAAAATTTTCATCAAAGATATGTTCATTTTATTTTCCTCAATTATAAGAGATGTTACCACATAAATAACGATAAGCCCAATAATAAACGACATAGAAGCTATAACTCCTATGGTTACCTGCAGAGGCTGCATAGTTGCATTAAAAGCCTTTATAGAATCATCAAACATCCGGGAACTATATAATAACTTTTCAGGAATATTCAGTTTAACCTTACTCCATAACCCAATGTAGCTTCCCGCAGGAAGTCCAAGCATGCTGTTAAATTGTGAAATAGGCATAAAAATATATTCCCCTGCATAAGTTTCTGCAATATTGGCAGCAGTTATTTCATATTCCCTTGAGTCAATTTTATTCACAACTCTAATTGTATCACCAGGCATAACTTTTAATTTTGCTGCTAGCGGTTTAGTAATAATAACCTTGTCTTTATTTAACTCTGCTCCTGTGTTATCTTTAAGTGAAATATATTTTGAATAAGAATTAATTCCACAGACTTCAAAAGTTGTATTCCTATTTGATTTTAATATAAACATAGCTGCAGAAAAAGTTTCTGCACTTGAAGGTACCTGGTCCTGGCGAAGAGAATTATATACATACTCGTACTGAAACTTAAAAGTGTTTTTTAAGCTGTCTTTCATTAAATAATCTAAAGAACTTTTTGCTGTAAAACCAAAAAGTAAAAGCATAGTGGCAAGAATTACTCCAAATAACAGGAATATGAGCCTTGGTAAGCTTCTGACCTGCTCTCTTATTTTAAATTTTGTTGAGAATTTTAATTTATCTAATGTAAGCTTTCGTTCAATAAAGCCTATTTTGTTATTCTTCCTTCCACCTTTCATCAATTCTACCGGAGAATATTGCAATTGCCTATTTAAAATAAAGTACCCACTGATACACTGAAATAATATTGGCAGTAGTAAACTTATACCAATATATTTAAAATTAAAACTCATTGAGTCTATAGGTATGTTAAAATAAGACACCATAATACCAACCATGGGTTTCACTAACACAGCTCCTAATATACTTCCTAATATACTTCCTGTTAACCCTATCCACAGTGGATATAAAAGATAATGCTTTTTAATTTCCTTTCTTCTATAGCCCAGAGAATAAAGAGTTCCAATAATAACCGATTCCCTTTTAAGCAGCCTCCACATGACTATACCTGTCAATATGCAAGTAAGAAACAATATAATCAAAGGCACAGAAGAGCTTATTTTACTAATACCTTGAATCTTAGTATTAACAAAAGTTATTCTATTGTTTTCACCAGCATCAGTCCATTGAGTAATAATAATGTCTTTACCTTTTAAGTAGTTTCTAAACTGCAGTGATTGATTATATATACTAGTACTATTTGAATTAAATTTTATTGAATAAAAGTTATTTCCTTCATTAAATTTATGGAAATCATCCTTACTAATAACTGCAATTCCAAAGCTATCTGGATTACTCATTATATCACTTTGGGATTTTAATGGATAAATATAATTGGGAAGCGACATAAATCCAGCTATTTTAAAAGATTTATTAAATATGTGTATTTCATTTCCCACTTTTAATTTATTGGTTCTAGCAAAAGCAGGATCTATAAGAATATCATTTCCGCTTAACTTCTTGCCTTCTATAATTGCAGGAATATTAACTTTTGTATTCTCACTAAATATTCTTAAAATCTTATCCTTTGAAATCTGATAATCAAAAGTATTACATTCTTCAATACTGGCATTGAATTTTGATTCCAAATTATTTATATCATTCAATTTATTATTTGTTACGAAACTGGCATCTTCCTGCACATAATTTTTTTCAAAGGAAGATGTCATACCAGCCATGTTCGTTGAAAGTTGATTTAACATGGTATAGAGCATGCAGCTTATTATAATCAACATTATAGAGCCAATATACTGAGACTTGTTTTCCATTATGGTTCTTTTAATCTTTTTATTAATAATCATTACCACTCAATCCTTTCTGCCGGAATAACTGTTTCATTGATTATTTCCTTAACTACCTCTCCGCTTCTGATTCTATAAACTCTACTGGCCATAGCACTTATAGCTGTATTATGAGTAATCATAAGTATGGTAGTATTAAAATTTATATTTACCTGCTGCAACAACTTTAAAATTTCTCTAGAAGTATCATAATCAAGTGCTCCTGTAGGTTCATCACACAAAAGAAGCTTTGGATTTTTAACAATAGCCCTGGCAATTGAAACCCTCTGCTGCTCTCCGCCACTTAATTCTCTTGGAAATCTATACTTCTTATCCTGTAACCCCACTGCCCCTAAAACTTCATCTGTATTTAACGGTGCTTTACTGATATTTGAAACAACCTCTATATTCTCACCTACAGTAAGATTAGGTATCAAATTGTAGAGTTGAAAAACAAATCCTACATGCTCCCTTCTGTAATCCGTGATTTCAGAGTCTTTTAGATCGGCAATATTAATTCCGTCCACAATTACCCTACCTGAATCACATCGGTCTATACCCCCTAAAATGTTCATTATGGTAGATTTACCTGAACCAGAAGGTCCAAGAATAACTCCAATTTCACCCTTATCCAGTCTCATATTTATTTTTTTTAAAACTTCAATGTTAATTTCTCCTGTTTTATAGCTCTTTTTTAAATTTTCCACATTTATGAACACTATTTTACCCCCATTCCATTTTTTAAAAGTTCCATCATAGCCTTAATATCATTTTCATATGTTTCAAAATCCTCATATATAATATCCGTTCCCTTATTTCTTGCTTTCTTAAGCATACTCTCCTTTATTTTCATAGATGCACCAGTCAAAAATAAAGAAAGTATACTGTCATCTATGTCTTTTCTTATGCTGCCATTATTTTTTCCTTCTTGAATCAATTTTAGTACATAGTCATCCATTATATCCATCATGGCAGTTATAGATTCATCCGTCATGCTACTATATTTCCCAAGAAAAACATCCTGTATGAAAATCACAATATCCTTTTCTTCTCTAAACTGTATCAATATCTCTTTTGAACTTTCATAAAAGTAATCAAAAATATTAGTATCTTTGGGCATAATATATCTATTATATTTTTTTAAAAGAAGATCTACCGACCAGTTCACTGAGTACAAAAATAATTCTTTCTTATTCTTAAAATATTGATATATACTCCCTTTTGCAATCCCGGCATTTTTAGCAATATTTCCAATATTACCTTTTTCAAAACCATATTTTAAGAATTCATCTATTGCAGCTCTCATTACACTTTCCTGTTTTTCTTCATTTAAATTAAAAAATGTATTCTTTGGCAATTGGTCATCCCTCTTTCCATTAATTTATCTAATCTTCATAAAACATGTATTTGGGCATAGTGACTTAACAGCAATATGACTCAGCAGTCATATTATATGACTGTTGAGCCACATTGTCAATACCTTATTATCAACGGCCTGTAAACCCTGAAGAACAGCCCTTTCAATATCTTTAACATAATAAAATCCCACCCGATAAATTATATCACTTTCCAATCTCATAGGGGTCACCTTTAGTTCCTTCACCGCTGCCTGGAATTGTTTTAGATTTTAAATATAGAGCAGGTGCTACTCCACCAGTGCCATTATATGCATCGTCACCGTATACAGCATCTTGTCCAACCGCCCTTACTATATCAGAATAACTTGCAAAAGGTGTACGCAGCCAGTACCATGAAATAGTATCATCATTTACAGCAGTTTTTTGATACTCCCACCCTCTATCATAAACAAAATTTTTTATTTCTTTTGTAGAAAGCAAAAATACTTTATCTGTGACATTTTTATAATAACTAGAATCATAATTTTTTACACAATCTTGAATTTTAGTATTATATTCGTAGGATTCTGTTCCTCCGTCCATTACAACTTTATCTATATTGGCAAGTATAGATTTATGAGTTACTTCCTTTATAAAACCTCTTTCTTTGTCTGTAAAACTATACAAAAACCCCGGCTCTCTATCATAAAAACTATACAATACATCTTCTTTATCTGGCACTTGATGGCTATACTTTACTTCTTTATCATAAGAATTAAGCCATTCCCGTAGATTAGATTTCTCCCAGTAATTACTTCCAAATCCTATTCTATCTGCATCTCCCCTTCCATCTGCCTCATCTCCCCTGGCATCAAAAGCTTTAAAACAGATTATTTTCTCTGAAAAAAGCATGTACCCATTTACATCTTTATTTATTACCCTCCATAGTATAGATTTACCATTATATCTTCCAAATTCAATATAGTCTCCAATATTTATTGACAAATTTTCATTCTTTTTCTGATTATTGATAAAAAAATATACACCTGATAATATAATAACTCCAATAACAACATAAAGGAGCCTATACTTAATTCTTTTAGGTGTCTTAGCTTTACTCATTTCATTTTTTTCTAAATTTGATACAATATTATTTTTTACAGTTTCAGGGGATGTTAAAGCATATGTTCCTCCACACTTAAAATCTATGGCTTTAAGCCAGGTTTCCATAGCCCACAGGGCATCTTCTTTAGTTAAGCCAAAATTATTATGGAGCTTATTTACTAGTTCTTTGCAAGTGTACTGGTCAATTTGCTTTTTAGTACCATTTAAAAATTCAGAAATGATACCCGTATCCAAAACTTTAATCAAAATTCTAATTTCTCTTTCATTATTACTACATAAATCTAGTAATAAACCTAGTAATCTTAATCTATTATTACAAAGCTCCATGCCATAATCCATAATTAAATTTTTTAATACTATTTCCACATTTTCCTTCATTTTAAAATCCCCCCTCCCCCATCTATATAGATATTATTTTGAAAGAATACTATCTATTTGCCTAATAGACTCCTCGTCCTTTAATCTAAATTTAAATATTACCCTTCTTGATTTCTCCTGATTAATACTTCCATCGGAATTTTTGATTAAGTCACTATCCGATTTGCCATTGGCAGTAATAATATTTTTTAAGGTCTTCTTACTATAGCTGTCTAAATTTTTAAAATTGTTATTCAATATGTAGCTTACTATACTATTTGCTCTCTTCTGTGATAGGTCCATATTATAATTATAATCTCCTACATCATCGGTATGTCCCTCAACAACTATTTCAGAAACTGAACTTATATATTTAGGTGAAGTAAGCACATTAATATACTGCGGTATAAATTTATCAAGACTAGCCTTAAATTCAGGTCTTATATCGGCTTTGTTAAATTCAAAAAGCACATCACTGCTAAATACAATATCTCCTGTATTTTTATCTATATTAATATTCAACCCAGCACTTTTAAAAGATTTTCTTATATCTTCAATAATACTTTGTCTTATTCCAATTATCTTTTCTACTTGTAATTGTAATTTATTCAATTCAGCTTTTTGTGCATCTAGCTGGGCATGTTTTACAGCATTAGTATAGACGAAAAATAATAGTATAAATAATAATATGGTACTTAAAAGATCTGTAAATATACGCCATATATTGCCATCATCTCTTGATGTTCTTATTATTCTGCTGTATCTGTGAAACATCCTATTACATCCCCTCATACCTAAGTTTTTCATTGCATATACTTTACTTGCACCTATTTTTTATAGTCTTTATTAAAATATTCCATTTTATCAACTATATTATTTAAAATATTCTCATGTCTACTTTGGTACTCTTTCATGTCCCTATATATCTGTGCAAATATTTCACTTTTTTGCTCATTATATGCCTTCATATAAATTTTAAATTCATCTGTGTATTTTTTCATCGTATGGAAACTATTTATGATCTGCTGCTGATGATTTTGTATATTGTCTAAATGAATTGTGAAAAATTTAGAATTCTCAGATATATGGTTTATATATATCCCTAACTTATCAGTTTGATTTGTGTATTCCCTAATCATATCTATATATTTTTCCTTCATATTTTCATGAAAATTTTTCATTTCCTCTAGAAAGCTTTTTTGGTTATGACCTAAATCGTCAAGAGAAGAATAAAAATTATCAGTTAACTTATCCAACTTATCATATATATCCTTATAGCTTTTCTCCACCTTTTTTTGTCCAGTATTAATATCTTTAACACAACTGTCTAAAATATCAAATTTTCTATCTAAACTATTCATGCTTTTATTAAAAGTTCCCATAAGTTTATTAAAACCCTTAAAAATCAAATCAAATCCATCTACAGACTCTTTCAAACTTTTATTAAAGCTTGTCATGTACTTAATAGATTTTTCAAATTCCTCTGGAAAATCAGAAAACTTTTGCACAAATTCATAAACTCTTTCTATAGCATCTAAAGACTTATTCATAGTCTCGTTAGAAACCCTACTAAATTCATTTATAGTCTCACTGTTTGAAGTACCCAATTTCTCAACAGCTACTTCTATCCTTTGGAAAAGCTCTCTTGAATTATATTTACGTATTTTATTATCCATATAATTTTCCAGCTTGGCCATGATATTCATTAATAATTGTTCTGTATCAAATATTCTTGTAATAAATGTCAGTATTAATGAAAATACAATGCCTACTATGCTGGCATAAAAGGCTACCCCCATACCTGATAATATAGGACTTATATTGTCAACAGTAAATGTTCCTGTCCTAAGGGAGTTCAAAGATATGGTAAGTCCCGTAAATGTTCCCAAAACTCCCATAACAATGAATGCAGATATGGTCATATGAACTATACGTATAATATTTATTATAGGAATGTCCAATTTATTGAATATTCTATTAGTTGACATATATTTATAATTTGAGAAATAAGCTTCTATATAGGACTGAGTATTAATATAATCAGATTCTTTTACCATATCACTATAGCCTTTTATTAGATCCTCCACCCCATGAAAAGATTTTTCATCAATATTTTTATCTATATCCTTTAAACATCTGTAAACTATTCTATAAAAAACTATATCCAGTGAAAACATTATAACTTCTATAAAAAAAATTGTAGTACTAACATTACTACTAAATATGCCCTTTATAAAAGCAATCATACCTGTCATTAAACTCCCTCCTTCAAAGCTGGTATTATTTATTTTCAGATACCTTAAGTATAATCCCTCCATTTATTCTCTTATTTGAAATTTCACTTATTGATTTTATTTTTTTATTATAGTTTTCTATGAACTTATCTTTTACATGGGTTATACAGTTTATGGCCTGTACTGATATACTTTCAACTATATGTTCTTTTTGTACTACTCCTTTAGGTTTTCTGGATACATCATCAATAAACCTGCACATACACGCTTCATCTACATCATAACCAATTGTAATGACATCTTTATAAGCACTTTTCCCCACAAAACTATTCAGCAACTTGTCTAATGCTCCATTATAGTCATCTGTGGGCATTCCATCAGTTATAAGAAATATTACAGGTAGTAAAGTTTTACCATGTACCTTTAATTCATTTAACTCATTAGAAACCAAATTAATTGCATCACCCATAGATGTTATACCTGCTGCCTTTATATTTTCATAGCTGCTGTCATCTATTTCATCCCCTGATCTAACGCACCACGCAGCAGTATCAGAAAATTTTATAATGCCAAAATTTACAGTAGTATTATACAATCTGCATTTCTCCTCTATATGTGGTATTACTAATTTTATTCCTTTTTTAACATAGCCTAATCTATTATCAATATTCATAGAACCAGAGCAGTCCACCAGCCAAATAAAATAAAGAGATTTTTCTGAATTAGCTGTAGAAATGCAAATTTCTTTATTTAATTCTATTCTGTTTTTCAGATAAGCAGCATAAATAGCAGCTCCATTTGCTACAATCTCCTGATGGTTTATATTTGCATAAACTTTTCTTTTTCCTATAGTATCTTCTATAATATTGTCTATCTTTTTTATTTTACTTGAACCACCTATTTTAATTACTCTATGAATGTCTTCTTTAGAAATTCTTGATAAACTAATAGTATGTTCTAGCATTTCCTTTATTTTTACCATGTGACTCTCAAGACAATTATTTAGCTCCTCTAATGTAAGTGTAGAATCTAAAAAGTTTCCTGGAGGAAGATTATAGACCTTTATATATGCAACTTCACTATCATATGAAAGTATCTCTTTAGCTTTCACTACCTGTTCCATCAAGTTTCTCCTGCACAAAGAAGATGTTCTATTATCATAATTATTCAAATCAATTTTTTCTTTCTTAAGAATATACCTGTACAGCTCCTCATCAAAATCCAAACCGCCTAACCTACTATTCTCCTGTGCAGCTAATATATTGAAATGGATTTTATCCTTTGTTTCTATAAGTTTAAAAATAGTTACATCAAAGGTTCCTCCACCTAAATCAAAAACAAGTATGTTTTCCTCTCTGTCTCTGTTCATAGGTATATGCAATCCATAAGCTAAAGCCGCTGCTATAGGTTCTTCAATTGTTCCAATCAATTCAATACCTGCTAATTTTGCAGCTTCTTTTATTTTATTACACTGTATATGATTAAAATAACAGGGTAATGCAATTACTGTGCCTTCACATTTAAATTTGTCTTCTGGTACAGTAGTTTTAATATTATTATAAATATATTTTAAAATAACAGAACATATATCTATAGGTGTAAATTGTTTATTACCTAAAAAAATTTTATTATCCTCATCACCTATTATTCTTTTAACTCCATAAAAACAATTTTCAGTATGAAATACTCCTTTTGTTAGTGCCGCAGTTCCTACATCAAATTTATCATGTTCAAAATAGACTACTGAAGGAATTGCATACTCTCCTTTCACCCCATATATCTCTGCCTTTTCTCCATCCCACTTTGACGCAGAGCTGTATGCGGTTCCAAAATCAATACCTATAACCGGATGATGCTGACAATCATAATACAAATCTCACATCTCCTTTATTTATTGTTTTATAATATTAATATAATTTTAAAACCTCAGTTTTTCTTATTTCACTTTCTTTTTGTTCTACGGTTACAGTAACAATCTGATCTTCTTTAACTTCAAAAGTTATATTTATTTCAAGGGTACGCTTAGGTGACGGGATAAGTCCTGAAATGTGAACTGTACCTACATGAGCATTTTCTTTTGCAATCTTATGGTTTCCCTGATAAACCTGTACATCTATTTCTGTACAATTATCTTCATCCGTATAAAAAGTCAGGGTTTTCTTAGCAGGAGTTTTTCTATTTTCATGAATTAATACAACAAATCTCCCTCTGGCATCTTCAACACCCAGTGCATGTGCAGTTGCTGGAATAATCACTATTTTCTTTTTGGTGTTTAAATTTTCTGTAAGATATGCCGCATATATAGCTGCCCCTTGAGAAACGCATAAACTAGGATCAATATCCGAATAAACCTTACCTTTTCCAACTATATCATTTAATAAATTATCAAATATAGGAATCTTACTGGAACCTCCAACTTTTATAACTTTATCAATCTCCTCAGGCTTTATATTGGCGGCATTTAATGTATTTTTAATTATATTCTTCACCTTCTCATAATAGCTCTGTATCACATCTTCAAATTCATCTCTGGTAAAATTTCTATCAATATTTACCCCAGGTATAACATTAAGAACTGCCATATAAGTATTATCTGTAAAACTCAATGTTTCCTTAGTTTTTATAACTTCTGCCATAAGTGCCTGTTTTCCTCTTTTTCTTAATCTCTCATTAGGTTCAGATTGAAAATCGATACCTTCAGTTTCTATAATATACTTTAAAACAGCATTATCAAAATCCATACCTCCAAGCCTATCATCCCCTCCAATTCCAAGCACTTCAAAAATTAAATTTTCCCGGTCTTCTTTTAATCTAAAAATTGTCAGATCAAAAGTTCCTCCTCCCAAATCAAAGACAAGTATATTTTCTTCTTTCATAGTATTTTCATTACTATGAAGACATCCATAGGCCAGAGCTGCAGCTATAGGTTCTTGGATTATACCCACAAGGTTTAATCCAGCTTTTTTAGCCGCTTGAGAAGTATTTTCCAATTGATTGGCTTTAAAATAATAAGGCACAGTAACTACTACTCCAGAAGCATTATATACCCCTTGCGGAAACATATTCTGTACACTTGTATATATATATTTTAATATCATGGCTGAAACATCTATAGGTGAAAATTGTCTATCTCCAAACTTTATTTTTGTGTCTTTGTTATCCATTAATCTTTTTACACCAATACAAACATTTGCAGGTTCAAAAATTCCACTGTTAAAAGCCACGGTATCATAAATAAATTCCTTGCTTCTTTCATCAAAATAAACTACTGATTGAAAAACATTACTTCCTCTTGGTGAATATGTTTGAACTGCTTGTCCTGTCCACGATGAAATAGCACTAAAAGTTGTTCCTAAATCAATTCCAATAACTGGTCTATTTTGACTGTCATAAGGCATTTTATTACTCTCCTTCCTAAATTAATTCTATATCTACTTATACATATATTTATATACTATTACCTCTGCAGGCCTTACTATATGTCTGTAATCGTCCATATATATGGTGTCTTTATAAATATATCCGTATTTAGTAATTTCATAAATTCTTCCATCAATATCACTATTATTAGTCTCTTGAACATCAAATACCTGATGAATCATATAATTATACATTTCAAATTTTTTCACATCAATTCTGCTTATATCCAGCTGTTTTAGCAAATCCTCCATTTTTTCTAACAACTTTTCATATACACCTTCTATAAGTTTGATAATCTCATCATTTTCTTCAGTTGAACTTACGTAATCAATTCCTGCTTTTATACCATCTATAATATTTAACAAATACACATTAACAAATTTAAAATAATCTTTAATCAGTTCATCCCGTTTATTTCTTATATTACATATATTATTATAGTTTTCATTTGCCACATGTTGAATTTGTAATAAATCTTTTTTTTCAATTTCATCAAATCTTATTAAAACAGGCATATTCATCACTAAAATGTTATGAAATATTTTACAATTTATATCCACTACATTATTTAACATTTTCAATACCATAGAAATACCTTTGATTTTTCCATCATAAAACTTCTTATTATTTTCCGTTACAAATACTTCTTCTAATTTTTTATACTGAGAATTGAAATCACTTATAATAATAGAAACTGATTCTAAACATCTTTCCACCTTTTCAGAAAACTTATTACATCTCTCAAACCATTCATAATATTCATTTTTCAATGTGTTAAATTGCTGAAAATCGTATTGAAATTGCTGCTTAAATTTTGCCGCTTCCTGACTTATATCATCCAATTTATTTAGCCTCCCATCATTTTAGATTTAGCTATCCTTAAATACTTTTACTCTTTCACTACATTTAAAGTTATTTCTTCTTGTGAGCCCGTACTTACAGAAGTGGCAGTTACCTTAACAATATTTTCTTCATTTACTTCAAATTTAACAACTATTTTTTCAGATCCCTTTGGGGCAGATGGAATATTACTTAATTTAAATTCTCCTATAAATACAGCCTTTTCTTTCCCTTCACTATTTTTTTCATTTACAAAAGATATATCTTCCGACGACTGGTATACATATATAGAAACTTCTGTCTGTTCATCTTTTTGAGTCCTATATTCTTTTTCTTTAATTACTGAGGCTTTTCTAGGAATTTCAATACCTTTTTCTATTATCTTTGAAAATCCCATACCTTCTGTCATAATACCCAAATTATGAGTCACAATATTAAAGATATTACCTTCATCAGGCGTTCCCACAGAAGCTGCAAAAATTGCCGCCCCTTCTGCCACTATGGTAATAGGATTAAAATCACTATAAGGCTCCACCTTAAAAATTTCTTTAATTTTACTCTTAACTAAAGGAACCAATGATGAACCTCCAACTAGAATTACTTTATCAATATCTTCCATAGTGAGCTTTGCATTAAGGAGTGCTAATTTTACAGTTTCCCCTGTTTTATCAATCAAATCAGAAATAGCCTGTTCAAAAGCATCTTTAGCAATTTCCATATCCAGATGTAAAAGCTCACCCTCACCAGTTTGAATAATATTAGGAAAAAGCACACTTGTACTATTTTTAAAGCTTAATTCAATTTTTACATTTTCAGAGATTTCCTTTAATTTTTGCTTAGCAGCTTTCATTTTTTTCTTACTAATTCCCTGATCTTTTTCCATATCTAATAAATCAATACCATTATTTTTTGCTTTAAAATCTTCATTTATAATTTCCATAATACGTCTGTCAAAATCATCTCCACCAAGCTGTGCTATACCCTCTTTAGATAAAATTTTATATTTATCTCTATCCATAGTATTTTTTTTAGTCTGTACCTTTATTACACAAACATCAAAAGTTCCACCCCCCAAGTCATAAACCAAAACATTTTGATCTTTATTTGAATCAAAGCCATACATAATTGCTGCCGCCACAGGTTCTTCTAACAAGCTTAATACATTTAGGCCTGCCATTTCTGCAGCCTTTTTCGTGGCAATCTTTGCATTATCCGTAAAATTTGCCGGAACACAAATTACTGCATCATATAGGCTTCCCTCAGGTTCAAAATCTTTCTGATTATATGCTGCATCCACAATTTTAGAAAGAATTTCAGAGGCTATTTGTTCTGGAGTATAGGTTTCTTCTAAGATAGATACCTTATAACCCTCCTCCCCCATATGCCTCTTAATTGAACTGACTGTATTCACAGGATCAAGCACAGCCCTTCCCTTAGCCTCTTCGCCTACAAGCTTTGTATTCTTATCCATAAAAGACACTACTGAGGGCATGTACTCTTTTCCATTTATTTTTAATACCCTGGTTTTACCATTTATATATATTGAAGCTACCGAGGTTGAAGTACCTAGATCTATACCTAATTTATATTTACTATACTTTATTTCTAAACCTGCCATTTCTATTCTCCTCCTAAAAAATTATCATTTTGCCTTTATATCAATTTTTTTAGATTTAATTTTTTCACTTCTAATTAACTCTTCAGTTAAGTTCAAATCCAATTTTCCATTATTCTCAATGGCTCTATGAATAACCGGTATTGTATAACTATTATCCATTAATTCTACAGCAGTAAAATGGATTATATTATCATCATCCATTTCAAAAATAGCTCCTACAGCTACCTCTTCCTTTACAGGTTTAGTTATAGAAATTTTTAACTGTCCTATTTCTTCATCCTTTTTTAAATTTTTATCTTCACCTCTAAAAACCCTGAATGTAACAACTTCCTGATACTGGTCAACGGTATAAGCGATTAAGCCTGATTTGCATGGTATCAATGCATTTTTAGCTATAATCGGGCAAAATTCCAATATATTTTCATTATTTAGCAATGCCACACCATAACTAAAATTTACTTTTTCATCTAATATAAAATCTTCTTTAAATATATCTGAAATACTACTACTTTCTTCACTGGCTACAGAATTTGAAAGACTCAACGCTAGTATTGCAGCTCCATTTGATACTACTTCATCTACATTAGGTGCAGTAAACGGATCTCTCACTTCTTTTTTCAAGGTCTCTCTAATTATTGGATCCTTGGTAGCTCCTCCTACTAAAATTAATCTATCAATATCTTCCGCTGTCATATTGGCATCTTTTAATACAACCTTTACTTTTTCTATAGTTCTATCAACTAAGGGTTTTATTAAATCACAATATTCATCCCTTGATAATTCAAAATCCAAATGATAATCTTTTAAAATATTAGGAATAATAATTGAAGTATTTTCTCTTGATGATAGTTCAATTTTGGCATTTTCTGCAGCTTCTTTAATCTTCTGTCTTGCAGCCATATATTCTCTTTCTTTGCCAGCTTTAATATCAATTTTGATATCTTCTTTTATTCTTCCATATATCACATCACATATTTTTTCGTCAAAATCATCTCCACCAAGTCTGGCATCTCCATCAAGGGCAATAGCTTCAAATCTATTTCCTTTTATTTTCATTATTGAAACATCAAAAGTTCCACCTCCAAGATCATACACCATTATAATTTGATCTTTGTTTTGGTTTAGACCATAACTTACTGCAGCGGCAGATGGTTCTGCCATTAATCTAAGTACATTAAATCCTGCTTTCCTGCCTGCATTTTTTGTAGCTTTTCTCTGTTCCGATGTAAAATATGCAGGTGTAGTTATTACTGCATCAGTAATCTTTTCACCTAGTGTAAATTCTGCTTTTTCCTTTATAGCCTTTAGGATTTCACAGGCTGCATCCTGAGGAGTCATTTTCTGCTTTCCTATAATATAAATAGCCTCCTTTCCCATATCCCTTTTTGTTGAACCTACAGTATTTAAAGGATCCATTAGCAATTTAGCTTTTGCGGGATATCCTGTAATAATTTTACCATTATTAATTGATATTACAGAAGGAAAGGTATTTTTACCATCTAAAAGTATTGTTTCTACCCTTCCTCTCTTAACATAAGAAATAACCGAATTGGTGGTACCTAAATCAATGCCTACAACTATTGACATATTTGAGGTCTCCTTTCTATCTATAAAAATTTAAATTTCAGAGGAAAAATAATGACAATATTATCAATAACAAACTGTTAAGGACTATATTGTCATGTTTATACACAATGTGTAGTTTTGTAAAGACATTACAAATGAAATATTTTTGTAATTAAAGGTAAATAAACCTGGTTTATAAAAATAAAAACGACAAAACCGAAAATTGCCCCAATTATACAACCATTAATACGTATCCAATTTAATTCATTACCAGCTTTTAGCTGAATAAAATTATTTAGTGTTTCATCTGTCATATTATTTAATACTTTTTTTATAATGGTACCAATAATACCATAGCTTGATTTGACTAATTTATAAATTACTTCTTTTATATGTTTTTCAATTACACTTTTAAATTCATCATCATTTTTGAAATTTTCCCAGTAATTATGAAGTTCATCCTTTGCCCAATCAATTAGAGGTAGTATATTATGCACATACAATTGAGTTTTTTCACTGGGTTTATGTTGTTCCTGTAATACCTCTTTTTTAATTTCATATTTTAAAGCAGCAAAAATACTTTCTATAATTTCTCCCAATTCTTCCTGTACTGTAATTTTGGCTATGGTATCTTGTTTCCATCTCTCAATGTCATTTATTAACTTTTCATCTTTATGAAGTTTTTCTATTGTAGTTTCAATTTTATTTATAAATTCAATATGAATTGGCTGCTCCTCATCTTTTAATTTATTAAGCATTTCTGCTATCTGCTCCTGAATTGAAAAAGCAATATCATCTACAT
Source organism: Candidatus Clostridium eludens (assembly GCF_045310515.1). Taxonomy (NCBI): domain Bacteria; kingdom Bacillati; phylum Bacillota; class Clostridia; order Eubacteriales; family Clostridiaceae; genus Clostridium; species Candidatus Clostridium eludens. The sequence continues at coordinate 105,082 of NZ_JBJHZX010000001.1, forward strand.
TTATAGTATTAGTCCCTCTAGCTACCCCTAAAGCAAGTTCCATAAGAACTTTTTTGAATCTCCCTACCTTATTTATGTTATCTTTTATAATCTTATTTATGATTTTACTAATTTCTTGTTTTGTTTTTTCTTTTTTTATTTTAACAGCTAACTCTTCCACTAAAGCTTTAAATAACATTTTACAATATTCATTTTTTATTGCAAATTCAAGAATTTTACTAAAGTATAAGGATAGATTGCCATCCCTTAAGTTATCTTTGAATTTTTTTTCTATAAATAACGCTGTAGTAGAAGCATCAATACTTCCAATAATATTTTCAATAAATTTCTCTAACTGAATATAAAAAACAGCTCTATTTGCAGCACTGTCTTCCACAAATTCAATTATACTATTAACAATATCTAATTGATCTATTTTTTCTTTTAATATTTTCTTACTAAAAAGTTCATTCTCTACCATATCCACTATTGCATTTACAACTTTAACCCTATTTCTGGGTATTACAGCAGTATGCCATGAAAATCCTAATGGTTTTTCAAATAAGGCAGTCACAGCAAACCAATCAGCAATACTACCAACTAAAGCTGCTTCAATAACAAAGTTGAACATTTTCACATAAAAATTATTATCAAAATGCATCTTTAATAAAACACTTATACAAAAAGTAATAAATAAAATTATCAACAATCTATCGGCTATTTTCTTATTTTTCATTTTATTTCTCCTATTTAATGTCTAAAACATATTGCCTAAAAGAAAAAGCAAAATCCCTACCAATCCACCTACTATAGAGCCATTAATTCTAATTAACTGTAAATCATTCCCCGCTTTTGATTCAATTAAATCTATAAGCATATCATCTGAATATCTGTTTAGATTTTCCCTAATAACTTTACCAATACCATAATGAAAATTGTCAATAAATTTATTTAATATTTTTTTTATGTAAATGTCTAATTTTTTCTGCATATCAGTACTATCACTAAACTTACAAATAAAATTATAAATTTCATTTTCTATTTTACATATAATATCATTTATTATTTTATTTTCTCCCAATTGTTTATCTGCAGAGTCATTCAATCCTTGTTTTATATGCTCACTAATATTATCATTTTTAAATTGCTTTGTTTTCCACGCCTCAAATCTTTCTTCTATATTCTTATCTGCAGCTACAGCATTTAATTTAACAGGAAGCCATTGTTTAAATTTAATCCTTTCTGGGTTATCCAATTTCTTAATATCATTTAAATAATCCACCAATTTTTTTTGAATTACCACCGATATTTTATCGGTTGATAAATCAAATATGAAATCCAATACAACTGTGTTAACCATTGCCCTGCCTGCAGCACCTTTTTCATATGAAGTTTTTGTTTTATGGACAAGTTCTGTAAGTATAAGATTAAAATTCTCTGTTTTTATAACTAACTGCAACTCTTCAAGTATAAAATTAATAATTTTGTCTCCGCAACCGTTTTTAACTGAAATTTCTATAGAAGAAATTATTGCTTTCCATAGATTAAATTGAGTCAGTTTATTTATAAATAAATTAGATGTAATATTTTCATTTTGATTATTATATTTATTTATACTTTCTTCTATTACCAGTCTAGCTATCTTTTCAATATCTTTATGTCCATTCTCCTTTAAAAGAAATTTTAAAATTAACTTTGAAGTATCGTATTCTGATAAAAAACTTTTTAAATATTCCTTTGATAATAGTTCTTCTGTAACCATATTAATTAAACCATCAAATATTTTTTCTCTATTTTTAGGTATTATTTCTGTCTTAAATGGAACTCCAAGAGGTTTTTTAAACAATGCAGTAATACCATACCAGTCAGCAAAACCACCAATCATAGAAGCACAAAAAGCACTGCTTATTAATCCTCCCCAAAAAGTTTTATAAAAGGGACAACTTGCTAAATATCCAACAGTAACTACAACCAATATTATTGTTGCTTTGTAGCGATTCATTCTAAATAACCTACTTTCATGCTTTTTAATTATCTCCACCTTTTAAAAACATTTCCTACATTGTAATTATAACAAATAAATCAATACAATATAACACTAAATCTATATCTAATAGTTTTTGTAACAATTCATACAATTATTTACAAACAATTCTTTTTATGGTATTATAAATAAAAAAGAATAGGTGCTATAAGTGGAGTCTTGTGAATCTGTGGAAATGCGTTCCCTTGAAATAATTTTTCATTCCTCCCGGCCACCTTTCTTTTTTTATAACATATTTTTAAATAAAACTCACACTCTCCCTACAGCTTAACCCCACTTCAACTAAAATTCTATTTTAAGTTTAACATTATCCATGAAGTTATCAGTATTTAATAAAAATAATTGGGAATATTAATTTTAGTAGTTATTTTTATATTTGGAGGTTATATGAATGGGAAACACTACAAAAACACCATTAGTTTCATCAGAAATATCAGGTATTTGGAACTCTTATATGGGTGAGAATTTAGTTATGCAGTTGCTTAAATATTTTTATAATAGAGTTGATGATAATGAAATTCGTGATATTTTACAGCACTCTCTAAATTTGTCTAATGAGCGTATTAAAATATTAACTAATTTATTTAATGAAGAAAGACTACCTTTACCAGAAGGTTTCTCAGATAACGATATTGATGTAAATGCTCCACGTTTATTCACCGACGCTCTCTACTTGCAGTATATAATATATAAAGCAAGAGCAGCCATTCGTAGTTACAGCGTGATTTTAAACCGTATAACACGTGCTGATATTAGAGATTATTTTTCAAAATGTATTGAAGAAAGTATAGACCTTTGTAACAAGTCCGCGGAATTGAGCTTATCAAAGGGTATTTTTATTAAAGCACCTCATGTAGAAGTGTCTAAAGAAATTCAATATATAAAAAGTAAGAGCTTCATTTTAGATAGTTTCGGAAAAAAGAGAGGCTTATTGACAGATGAAATAAGCCACATTTTTTCTATCACCAATGATACAATGATAAGAAAAGCTTTACTAATTGGTTTTGGTCAGGTATGTGAAGACAGAAAAATTTCCAATTATATATCGAAAGTTATAGCTCTTGCAACTAAACAACATAATGATCTCACCTCACTTTTAATAGATGAAGGTATCCCAATTGGAAGTTCTTCAGACTCATATGTAACTGACTCCACAGTTTCGCCCTTTTCACATAAATTTATGTTGAGTAAAATTTTTATAATGTATAGAATAAAGATAGGTAGTATAGGCATGGCACTGGCCGATATAATGAGAAGTGATTTAAAAACTATTTACATGAAACACTTAAATGAAAATATAGAGTATTCTAAAGATGGGGTAGATATTATGATCGATAATAAATGGCTTGAGCAGCCTCCACAAGCAATAAATCATAAAAATCTGGCGAAAGTTTAATACTTTTAACTCTTATTCCAGCGGGGTAATTAGCTAATACTCCTATCTTCTTCAAAGTGGGAGATAAGCACTGCTGCCGCCTGGATAGGTTCTTCATGGGTTCAGATGGAGAAAAGCGTTTCTCATAAGTAAGCTCCACCTAAACCTAGGAAGAACTTGATTCACAATATACTAATTGATTGGTAACTATTCAGTCTTTATTTTCTTTTTCTAATTTTTTCTTCATTTCAATAAGTTCTTCATACATTTTAATTATGGTAATTTTATCATTATTTAATTTTAATACATTCTTTAACAAATCATCATATGATAAATTAGCATAACGTGTGTCTAGGGATCTACCATGAGCATCTCTTTCATAAACTTGTATTGACTTATTCAATATATTTCTTTTATTTGGATATTTATCATCAATCAAAGAAGATACATTGATTTCATGATTTTCAGAAGATACATTTTCAACTATATCACCAGTAAATATATCATCTTCTGTACTTTCTACATATCTATCGATTTCATGAGAGTTTAATACTTTATATATTGGTTTTCTGTTTTCTATATTATAATATCCGTTTTCATTACTAAAGATAAAGCCAACAATATTCAAATATTGCTCTCTTGTTAAATTAATAAATCTGCAGCCAAATGCATTATTTTCATATCTCAATATTCTGCAAAATATATAGTCTTTATTTATTTTCAATTTTATAATATCACCAATATCTAAATTACCTAGTTTATTATTACTAACACTAATATTTGCCCCTAAATCACTAATATCCTTAATAATACAATATAATGATTTTAAATCAGATAATATCAATGTACTATTCATATTTATAGCTTTTCGCTCAGATTTTCTATATCTGGGTTTTTCTAATGACAGTAACATAACCATCACTATACCTATTAGATTATAACTTGCCCACAGTATATTAATAATTAAAGATTCTTTAACTCCTAATGATTTTGTATTAATTATTTTATTTAAACTTATTCCAAATCCTAATATAGTTAAAATGAATAAAACGAATTGAGGTACTAATAAATCCCAACTCACAAATATATTCTTCTTTATATTTCCTTTTAAAGTTACATTGAATTTCAATTCCTTAGAAAAAACGAGTTCTGACAGTGATGCTAATGCTAAAAATGGAGCAGTAGCAACTTCATATATATGGGTAAGAATTAATGATCTATATTTTAATAAACTAGATTTAAACATTAAAATATATGCTAGATATGAGGGTACAAAAAATTGTAACAATTGCATTGTAGTAGCCTTTATTATCAATGTACCAAATAGTAAATATATTATTGGAGATAACGTATAAATTATCTTTAGCACACCTGAGTACCAGTATAAAATACCACTAAAATATAATAGTTTTTGAACAGGCGATAATCCTTTCATGGTTAATGGATTCCATTTTTTTGAAACTTGTATATTACCTCTACACCACCTTTTCCTTTGTTTGGCAAAATCTTTATAATATTCTGCAGATAATCCTATTGCCAATACTTCATTTACAAATATTGATTTATATCCTTTGGACTGTAATATCATCCTCGTGGCCATATCTTCAGTAATACTACCTATAGGTATACCTCCAATGTCATCTATGGCTCTTCTATTAAATAATGCATTTGTTCCAACATGAAACAATGCATTATATCTAGCTCTACCGGCCTGTACTTCTCTCATAAAAAAATCTTGTTCATTGGGTATTCTATCATTTAAATTTAAATTATATTGAAATGGATCAGGATTATAAAATACTTGCGGTGATTGAACAAATCCTACATTATCATCTTTAAAATATCCTACCATTTTTTCCAAATAGTTAGGTTTGGGTATCATATCTGCATCTAATACCGAAAATAATTGACTTTTACAATGATTTGATAAGGCATTATTAATATTCCCAGCTTTTGCAAAATCATTATTTTCCCTACTTACATAATGTATTTTAAAAAATCCAGCCAATTGTCCAATCTCTTCCCTATTGCCATCATCACAAAGATAAATGGTTAACAAATTAGTTGGATATTTAATATTTAATATTTAAGCATCCTGCAATAGTTTTTCGTAAAATATATGAAGGTTCATTATATGTCATAATTAGTAAGTCTATAGTTGGTAATTTGCTTAAATCACTCATCTTCATTTCTTTAAGTTCATACGGTTTATAAAATAATATACCGTACACTACCGATTGGAAAAAACCTATAACTTCACATGCTATTAGCATAATCCCCAAGGTCATACCTATTTTGCTAGTTGTAGGGATGGTATATTTAATTCTCCAGATTATATAGATTAAATTTAATGTAACAACTGTTAAAATAAATAATAATTTTATTTTTGGAAATCTCCTGGTTATGAAGTAAATAAGTAATATCATTATTATCTCAATATTAAATATATATATATTACTGCCTATACCGATATTTACCATATGATGATGAAACAAATATTGCATATTATGCAAAATGTTATAATTATAATTTATGCAAAAATATATTATTACTGCTGAAAATATACCTATAGTTAATAAAATGACATTATGAAGTACCTTTGTTCTTTTCATATTTACAACACCCCTTAGTTTAATAGCATACTCTTAATCAAATTTTTCAAAATTTTAATTAATTTTTTACTATTTTTCAAAATAGTAATGATTATGACATAATTCAACTTAATCTTACACTTTTAAAACTTAATGCTGTAACCGCAATATTGTTATTAAACTAAATAGACCTTATATAATTTATTTCTTTAGTTTATATCATATGTAAAAATTAAGGGGTATGTTAAATAAATGGCTCTAATATTGTAAACTTAAATTGTAAAAAATCTTTACAAATTATGCACAATTAATGTACTGCCATACTTTTAGTATGAAAAAAGTGTTTTCATTTAGTGTGCATTCTTTTACGAGAAAAGGATAGTTTAAGTAAAATAGGCGTTATAATTGTAGTCAATATTACAACAATTAAAGTTGGAAGAAATATTTCTTCTGAAATTATTCCTTTCTGGAGACCTATATTTGCAGTAATAATAGCCACTTCACCTCTTGAGATCATGCCAGTTCCAATTTGAATGGATTCGCTCTTACTCATTTTCAGAAGTCTCGCTGCACCACTACATCCTATTATTTTTCCAGCTACTGCTATAATAAACATAACTAAAGTAATAAAAATTACTCTCCAATTCATTCCTTGTAAATTTGCTTCAATTCCAACACTTGCAAAAAATATAAGAGATAAAAAGCCTGATGAAATTGCCTTGATATTTCTCTCTAAATATTCCCTATGCATAAATGATGAAATTATAAGTCCGGATATATATGCGCCTGTAATAGCTGCTATACCTAAAACTTCAGCAATATATGCTATTAATATGGCAAAGGCTATGGAAAATGTAAGGAATTCTCTTCCTGGTTTTATATAATTCTTGAATCTATTCATACATTTTGGTATATGTGCCACTGAAATTATAGAAAACACACAGAATAAAATTATTTTCACAAACACATATACAATTGATAACACACTTGAAATCTCAGTATTTGAACCGGAAGTTTGTGCTACTGCAAGAACTACAGATATAAGTACAAGTCCTAAAATATCATCTATTACCGCTGCTCCAAGAATGTTTATACCTGCTCTTGTATTGAGTTTTCCAAGTTCTTTGAGAGTTTCCGCTGTAATACTTACACTTGTAGCAGTTAAGATAACTCCTACAAATACATTTTCCCAAAAATTATTAAAAAACATATATACACCTAAAGTTCCCAAAATAAGAGGAAATATGATACCCCCGAGTGCAATCATAAATGCTGACAATCCAGCCTGTTTAAATTCTTCTACATTAGTTTCCAATCCTGCAAGAAACATAAGTAAAATTACTCCAAGATTTGAAAGCAATTTTATATTATCATCATAATGTACAATATTTAATACAACTGGTCCAAGTACCACACCAGCAACTAATGCCCCTAATACCTCTGGCATTTTCATCTTTCTGCTTACTATTCCTCCTATTTTCGTAAATACAAGTATTAATACAATATTTAATAATGTTTGTTCCATAACTACCTCCTAATCCAAAAAAATAATGGAAAGCCCTATAAAGGACTTTCCACCCTAAAAGTCATATTTATCTTGAAATCAAATTAAAATTTGTTCAACCGAAAATTATATAGTCATATTCTGTTATGTATATATCCTCATTACAATGATAACATATTTAAAAATATCTGGCAAACATGGACGAATCCCACTCAACATTCTATCATAGATACCCTATATTTACAGTTTATCTTATTTAAAAATTTTATAGAAATATTAGTTCTGTTGAAATATTCTTGTCACTTTCTCATCCTATCCACAAGTTATAAACAATTTATCCACAGCACTCTGTGGATAACTACTCTATTTTAAATTTATTGACCACATCATTTAAATGATAGGTACTTTGATTTATATTATCCAAATCTTCGTTTATTTGCCCGTTATACTGAAAATTCACAATTAAGTTCAATTACTACAAAAATTATAACATAATATTTAATATATACCCCTCTAAATAATGCTCACCTTACGTATAAATTTATATAATGGGGAAGGTGTCTCTTTTACTTCATTCCAAATAAATTCCTTATACTATAATTCTCCAATAAAAAATTAATATTAAATATGATTTTATAGGCCAGTTTTTTAAATTGGAGGTGATGATATGCTAAATCCAGGACAAATACTAGATGGAAAATACGAAATAATAAAAATTTTAGGACGAGGCGGTATGGGGATAGTTTACCTCTGCAAAAATAACCGGCTAGGAAATCTTTGGGCAATTAAGGAGATTAATAATCAGCGGAAGAAGCAAGTAGATTTTCTGGCTGAACCTAACATATTAAAAAATTTAAGTCATACAGGAATTGTACGGCTTACTGATATATTTTATGAATATGACAATTTATACATTGTGGAAGATTATATTGAAGGTAAGACATTAAAGGAATATATAGATACTAATGGTCCTCTCTCTTCGGAGCTATTGGAAGATATATCACTGCAACTGTGCATTATATTAGATTACCTGCATAGCTTTAATCCACCTATTATATATAGAGATTTAAAGCCCTCTAACATAATGATAACTCCTTACAACAAGGTAGTGCTTATTGACTTTGGAATAGCACGAATCTATAAAGAAAGCCAAGAAGGTGACACCGCTATTTTGGGTTCTAAAGGATATATAGCACCAGAACAGCTTGAGAATATTCAATCCAATGTCCAAACGGATATTTATTCTCTTGGTGCCACTATGTTTTCTATGATTACAGGCAAATCCATAAGCCTGCAAACAGAGCCTATGTTTAAGGAAAATTACCCTAAGTATGCAGCTAAGAATTTAGTTAAAGTTATTCAAAAGGCTTCAGCTATAGAACCTGGAAAACGTTATAGTAATGTAAAGCAGATAATATCTGCGCTTAATGCTACAACATCTGATGGAGAATACAACAAAACATTGTTGATGAAATCCCATGAATCTCCTGATGAAGCTACTAAGACAGTTCTAGTAGAGGGTAAAAAGATTAGCAAGAAAATTAAGTTAATCACAACAATAGTGCTGGCTTGTATAATGACCTTAGTTATTTTTTTAGTATTATCCATAAGTAATAAATCATCAGATAGAAAAGTCCTTGAACCTCCTCTTGCTCCTACAGCCTCTGAAAAAACCGAAGCACAACAGCAATTAAATAAGACTGGTGAAAAGTCCAATGAAGAATTGAAGAAGCAGGAAGAAGAGGAAAGAGGACAACTAAAAAGCCCCGAAGAGCAAAAGAGAGAAAGAAAAAAAGAATCAAAGAAGGACAAAGAAAAAGGAAAAGAAGCTAAACATAATAGCAATGGCAAAAGTTGAAATTGTATAAATTAGAAAAAGGGAATCTAAGGGGTTAGATGACCGGGAACGATTCCCTTTATATCATTATATGAATTAAAAAATTATCTATCAAAGGTAACAATATAAGTACTTATGTTATTCTTATTAAGACTATCAATGGAACTTCCATAAGTAAATGATAGTGAAGTACTTGTACTATCCCACGAAATGTTTGAGATACAAGGCTCTCTTGTGACTTTCTTTTCTTTTATATTGCCATCTTTATCTTTGATTTTAATTGTAATATAATTATTTTCTTCATTTTTATCTTTCAAATTAGATGCTTTTACTATTTCCTTTGTATCTCCTGTTTTAGTATCTATAACTTTAATATCTACATCAAGGTTATTGTTGTTTAAACTTGTCTGATTATTCTTATCCATATTCCTCTCAACATAAACAGCTTTACTTCCATCAGGTGATAGTACATAGTCAGAGGTAAGTGATCCCGAGGTTATTCTACCTTTAGGTAATTCAATATCTTGAAGTACCTTACCAGATTCATTCATAACAAGTGCTCCAAAAGTTCTATTTACATAAACTCCATCAACTGCATCACCATTGTTATTGTAGTTATCCATTATAATTGTCTTTCCCTTTTTATCTGCATGCAAAGAGTATTTATTGGCATAAATATCTTTTATCTCTTTAGTCTTGACATCCATGGAGCATACTTTCACACCCTCTTCTCCATTCTTATTTTGTGTATAATAAAATTTACCTTCTACGCTGCTTCCCAAATCCTTGATATCATCTACACCAGATATCCATGCATTATCGTATTTTTCGGCATTGTAACTTCCATCAACATATACCTTTCCAGTTGTATCGATTACTGTCCAATGAGTAAAATAATTCCCCAAAATTTTGTTATTACTTACCCATATAAACTGAGCATCACTGTTTAACTTTTCTGTATTTATATCTGTAATTTCACCTGTAGACAAATTTAATAATTTTACATTTTTGTGAAGTAAGTCTCCTGAAGCAAGAGCATCTTTCCACTCTTGACTTTCGATTTTGGGAATGTTTCTTGCTTCTGCATAAAGAACATATTTCTTATCTGGTGATACCCCTAAAAATTCATCTATATCTACATTCTTAAAATCTTTAGAGCTTTTTGTATTTAAATTATATATACTGCAATATCTTATGGTTCTAATGGAATCGGCATTTTTAAATTCACTTTTTCTAGTTAAGGTCAACACTTCATTTTCATTTATCCACGCAACACTCTCAATATTTTGATACTTGTCAATTTGATATCCATTTTCATTAACTTTGGCAGAAGGTTTATATTCCATTACCTTTATATCTTGGGTAGATTTAGCAAGAGTATGCTGAGTTAATTCAAATGTGCTTATACCTCCTGCTACTCCCACCGCTAAAACTACAAACAAGATTTTCTTACTCACCATTGAACTTTCCTCCTTTTTCTTGATAAATTCATATTATCAAAACTTGTTCACGAAATTATAAACAGATGTCACAATCTTGTAAACTTTATGTAGAAAATTCAATATAAAAAGTGGTACCTTCATTTAATTTGGAAATTACCTTTATAGTTCCTCCTTGTTTTTCAACTAGTTTTTTAACTAAAGCTAATCCTATTCCAGCTCCTCCTGCTTCACGACTTCTATGCTTGTCTGCCCTGTAAAATGGTTGAAAAATTTTAGGAAGTACTTCTGCACTCATACCTATTCCAGTATCTGAAATACTTATAGTTATCTTATCTTTATCATTTTTATAACATTCAATTTGTATACTGCCATTTTGCTTATTATATTTTATAGCATTATCAATTAAATTGATAATAATATGCTTTAAGCTCTTTTCATCTAAGGTAATATCAACGTTTTGCACATCACATTCTAAAATCAAGTTGTTTTTTTTAATCTTTGCATTCATTCCTTTACATATTTCATTAAATACCTTTTTTAAATTCACTTCATTTTTTTTAACTTCAAAATCATACTCCTCAAGAGCAGATAACTTTAATACATTGTCCACCATACTTGAAAGTCTATCACATTCTTTTGATATACTTAAAGTGCCTTCTTCAATTAAATTTAAATCATCCATATACATTCCAATCACATCTGAATAGGCCTTTATGCTGGTGATTGGAGTCTTAAATTCATGAGTCACATTTCCTATAAACTCTTTTTGCTGCTTATCCATCCTTTTTAATTTATCTACGGCCACACTTAAAGAATCCCTTTCAACTTTAAGGTCCTCAATATTTTTTTCTATGATATTACTCATAAATACCAGACCTCTGCTCAATTCTCCCAATTCATCATTTCGATTAACTTTATCTACTTTACTAAATTCACCCTTTTGAATGCTTTCTACTGAATTTTTCATTATATATATATCTCTGGTCAGCCTAGAAAAATAAAAGATTCCCACAACTATACCAAGCATCAGCGTCAAAAAACCTGTACCATAAAACAAATTTTTTATATTACTGTAAAATGAATTATTTTCTTTAATTGAATACTCCAGTTCCAAAATTGCTGATATATTGTTTCTATACTTGATTGGTGAATAAAAGTATATAACATCGTTAATTTCTCTATAAGATACTTTACCTCTAATGGCATAGTCTATCATGACTTTTTTCTCATCATTTTCATTTACCTTTGCATCTGTTTTAAATCCTGAAAGGAGCTCACCTTTTGTATTATATATATTTGCAGGTATAGTTCTTAGCCATGCCTTATTAAAAATACTGCCTCTAGCTAAGCTTCCATAATTACTATCCTTATTCAAGCTCATGCGTTCACCAAAGTATTCTTCAAACATATCCTTTTGTTTAAATAAAATATATTCGATTTCTTTACTTTGGTAACTTTTTATTCCATTGAGCACTAAAAAGCTTAAAAACAATATGACAATCAATAAAAGTGAAGCTGTAAAAGATATGAGTCTAAATTTAATTCCCACTTTCAAGTAATTCGTCAACTCCTTTATATCCAATACCATACACAGTTTGTATTAAATCTTGATAATTATTGCCCAACTTTTTTCTTATCCTTTGAATGTGTGTATCTACAGTTCGTGTTCCGCCAACATAATTCATGTTCCATATCATGCTTAAGAGCTGCTCACGTGAGTATACTATACCTGGATTTGAAAATAGTAAATACAACAGTTCAAATTCCATAGGTGTGAACTCTATTGGAACATTTTTTATACTTACAGTTCTCCTTTTTTTACTGATATTGAGATCATTTATATTTATGACGCTGCTGTCCTTTTTTTCATCAGTAGTTTTATTAAGTCTCCTTACAAGAGACTTAACCCTTGCAAGAAGTTCTCTCATATCAAAAGGTTTTGTTATATAATCATCTGCTCCCAGTTCAAGGCCAAGTATCTTGTCCACAATATCCTCTTTTGCTGTAAGCATGATAATTCCAATATTTTTGCCTTCTAACTTCTTACAAACATCGTATCCATTTATTACAGGGAGCATTAAATCTAATATTACTACATGTGGATTAAAAATATCTACTTTATCGAGTGCTTCCTCACCATCATAAGCTCTTTCTACTAAATATCCTTCTTTTTTTAGTGCATAGGTTAGTACGTCTAAAATGGTCTTTTCATCATCTACTAAAAGTATTATTTCATTCACTTTTTATTCCTCCGTATTTATAACCTTTGGTCATTCTATTAATATGCTATACTAAAACATTATCATAAATCAACAACAAAACTGAAATTTTATGTTGACACAGTAAAAAAATAGTAATATATTATAAGTGTACTAATTGAATTAATACACTTAATACACATGGAACTAAGGAGGGAAATTTTTGATTAATATCGATAATAGAAGTAGTACTCCTATATACCAGCAAATTGTAAATCAAATTAAAGAAGAAATATTAAAAGGAATACTTCAAGGGGGAGATAAACTTCCGTCTGTCAGGGAAATGTCTTCGAGAATTATGGCAAACCCTAATACTATAAGTAGGGCTTACAGTGAACTTGAGAGGCAAAAGGTAATAGAAACAATAAGGGGAAAAGGTACTTATGTAACATCTGAATATAAGCCTGTTATGGAGGAGGAGAGAATGGAAAACTTAAAAGAAAATATAAAGAAAATAATAGTTGAAGCCAAGTACATGGGACTTTCAAAAGAAAAAATGGTAGAGATGATAAATAACACTTATGATAGCATTGGCAGTGAAAGCTTTGATGAAAACTATTCAAGAAAGTAAGGGTGAAATTTATGATTAGCATAAAAAATTTGAATAAGAAGCTTGGGAAAAGGGACGTTCTTAAAAACGTAAATGTAGAAGTGCCAAAGGGTACTATTTTTGGACTTATTGGACCTAATGGAGCTGGCAAGACAACACTTATAAAATGTCTTACAGGTATATATAAAGCAGATTCAGGAGAAATAAATTTGTCTGGTCAGGAGGTCTTTAACAATCCAGAGGTAAAAAAGCATATTGGATATGTTGCTGATCAAAATGATTTTTTTAGCTATTTTAATATAAAAAGTCTAATAAAATTTTATTCTATGACCTATGAAGCTTTTGATATGGACAGATTTAATGATTTAAATAAAATATTAAAAATTCCAACTGATACTTTAGTTAGAAAGCTATCTAAGGGTATGAAAATGAAATTGGCTTTAATGCTTAGTTTAAGTATAAGACCAGAGGTACTTGTGCTGGATGAGCCAACAGGAGGACTTGATCCAATTGCAAAAAAGCAGGTTATAAATATAATACTTGATGAAGTGGCAGAGAGAGAAACCACCGTATTTATATCTTCTCATAACTTAAATAATCTTGAAAGAATGTGTGACAGCATTGGCATTTTGTCTGAAGGGGAAATAAAGTACATGAATTCTGTTGATGAAATAAAAAGGACTATAAAAAAAGTACAAACTGTATTTAAAGAAAAGACTCCAGAAGATATTGAAAAATGGGAAGGGGTAATTAAGGTTGAAAAGGTAGGACGAGTATATAACCTAATAACCAATAAGTATGATGAAGCTTTTAAAAAGAAACTTGATGACAGCGGCATTTCATTTAAAGAGGACATAGGAATGAGCCTTGAAGATATGTTTATATATTCTGTTGGAGGTGGACTTGAATATGAAGAAATACTTAAATAGAGCACTTATTTATAAGGAATGGAAGGTAACATATTGGATTTTAACTCCTCTTATTTTGTTTAGTTCAAAGGCTTTTATGATTTCCCTTTTAATTAATCAGGCAAAGGTACAAGATGAATTAGCCTATAGAATATTTTTTCAAATGGGTATATCAAATTATATAACTATAATTCTTGTTATTTTAATGTCATACATAATGATGAATGTTGACAGAAAAGACAGTGCAAGAGATTTAATAAGCTATATGCCATTTAATATAAAACAAAGGATGGTTTCAAGAATAGCAGTAGGAGAATTTGTCATATTTTTATCATGCCTTATGGGATTTATAATAAATACTATTATGTATGAAGGTAATATTGGTCATTTAGGTAAGGAAATTAGATTTGAATATATTACGTTTTATTTAATTATAAGTTTTCTTGTTTACACAATAATATACATTTTATTTGTATATGTACAATGCCTTTGTAAAAATGAAATTTTTGGTGTGGTTTTAGCAGCAGCAATCTTGAATTTACCAGTTTTTATGGGGGAGTTATTATATTATTTTCTTCGTGTAAGATTTTATAGATTTACTTATCAACTTAATTCTTTAACAATTAGGCATTACTTAAGTTTGCCTCTAAACTCTAAGATTATAAATAATAAGGAGTATATTACGGGATATAAATTTGTACCGTCAATTATAAAGTTAATTATAATCCTAGCTGTTATATGCATGTTATTCATTTTGTTTATAAAAAGAGTGAAGTTTGGTGAAGGTATGATGCTTAAGACATCTCCTAAAAAAGAAAAAGTTTTTAAAGTATTTTCTTCTATAAGTATAGGAATATTTGCGGCAAAAGGTTTATCGGGACTTTTGCATAGGCAAGAGCCATTATCAATTTATGCTATTTTAGTAAATATAATTTTTATTATAGCAGTTTACTTTGCATATTCACAAATAAATAAAGTGATTAAATTAAGTAACTATATGAGGGGTGAATAAATTGAAGAAGCTTTTATGGAAAGAATGGATATATGGAAAGTGGCTGATGTTTCTTGTAACCTTTATTCTTTTGATTTCAAATTCTCAAATGTTTGCTGAATATATAGACAATTTAAGGTGTTCAGTAAGAACCAGCTATGGGTATATTGATTACAGTTTTGTACATTATTTTTCAATCAGTGGATTTTACGCATATATAAGTATACTATTAATCATTTTTATAACATTTGTTATGGGATTTGCGGAAAATTTGAATAATCAGCAGGAATTAATCAGCACAATGCCATTCAGTAAAAAGAAACTAATAATAAGCAAGTGGCTTGGAATTGTTATATGTTTTATGATACCTCTTATTATAAATTTTATAGTATTAAATATAATGTATTTTGTAAATTATGATAAGATGAGAATTTACAATAATTATACTGAGTTCTTAATGTGGATGATTTTGAGTATATTCACGTATATATTTGTTATAACCTTTGTGATGTTTGTGGATTTATTTTTTGGAAACAAGCTAGCAGGAGCATTTTTAAATGGACTTGTACTACTTATGTGGGTTGTTGGAAAAGAACTTGTGGCAGGTTTTTTAAATATTTATCATATTAATATTGTATTTGGTGGACCTATTGGTGAGCTTTATAGTTTACCATATTATAATACTGTTCATGGACATAATCCTATATATAAAATATTCATATTAATTTTATTTACTATTTTGCTTTTTATACTAATGGTAAAGATTCATGATTTAGCTCCTATTGAAAACATTGGTAACATAAGTATATATCCTAAAATTTCTAGTGTATTTATAATATTTGTTTCAGTTACATTTACACTTTTGATAACTGATATAGTTAGTGAATCATTTTGGGGTAAAAATGCCAGTATAGTTATTACAATATTTACAATTGCATGTTTTATAATTTTATACTTGGTTATTGGAAAAATTGTAAAATATGTAGATGGTGAAGTATAGAAAGAATAACTTTGGAAATGTCCCAAAAAATTTAAGTATATTTTGGCGTGTTTAAAATTTATCTTACATGTTTAAACCTCAAACCTTTACAGATAAAGTTTCTGTTGCTTTATATACATCACCCCCTACATCCCATTAGACCTCCTCATGTTATGCCCTAACTTCAATATTTATCTACATCTTCTAATACATTTTTAACTCTTACTCACAAATTTACCATTTGATTCATAGTATAACACTGTAAATAAATTTTCGGAGGTACTTCATGAGCATTAGCAACTCTAGTGACAAAGATAACAAAACAATTGAGAATTCCTATGATTTTAACACTCCTATATATTGTCCATACTTATCAACACCTTATAATCGATCAATAGATGATGAATATTTAGATTCATATATAGATGATGATTTTGATGATGATGATGATTTTGACGATGATGACTTCTATAGGCAAAGGGATCCCAGAAGACGCAGGCGTAGAAGACGTAGACGCAGGCGCAGAAGATGCAGACCTTACCCACCTTACCCATGCTATTGGGATTGGTATTAAAAGAGTATTGCAAACTCCGTAAATGTACTTAGTGTAACTGGTACAAATTTCAAATAAAAATAAGCACTAGTTCCCACCAGTGCTTATTTTTTCACATTTATATTTAGTAACATTCTACTAAACAAAAAAGCCTAAAACCCTTTAAAAAATCAAGGTTTTAGACCTGCACCTTTTTATTTATTGTACCATTTTCATTATTGAATATTCAAATACATATCTCATGTAAAATATAACCTTTCCTCATATCTTCAGGTATTCTATTTAGCGTCGCAGTAGCCACCATCCTTTTTACACTTAATTATCTTGTAATAAGCATATACTTATTTTAAAATGCAAAAAATCATCAGTTATAAAACTTAAAGTATTAACAATATATAATTTTAAAAATTTTAATGGTGAAATAATCTTATGTTTGAACAAGCCATTACTATATTATATCCATTACATGCCTCTATTACTATATCATCTCTTAATGAACCACCAGGCTGGACAATATATTTTACACCACTTTGAAATGCTCTATCGATATTATCTCTAAATGGAAAGAATGCATCTGAACCCAAACATACTCCAGACAAATTAGATAGCCATGCAGTTTTTTCCTCTTTTGTTAATCTATCAGGTATATTATCAAGCACTTTACTCCATTCTTTCATTTCTACTGAAGTAATATCATCTCTGAGGTATTGCTCTATAATATTATCTTTGTTCGGTGTTGAAACGCCTTCTTTGAAAGATAAGCTGAGGACAGCAGGATGTTGCCTTAAATGCCATATATCTGCTTTTGATGCGGCCAACCTTGTGCAATGTACACGAGATTGCTGTCCTGCACCAACACCAATGGTCTGACCGTTTAAGGCAAAACAAACAGAATTAGATTGGGTGTACTTCAAGGTGATCATTGAAATAAGTAAGTCTCGTCTTGCTTCATCCGTAATATTTTTATTATGTGTTACTATATTATTAAGCATGTCATGTTTTAAAAGAACATCATTTCTTTTCTGTTCAAATATTATGCCGTATATCTCTCTCTTTTCTATATCTTCAGGTTCATAATCATAATCCATTTTAATAATACAATAATTCCCTTTTTTCTTTTTCATTAAAAGTTTTAAGGCTTCATCTGTATATCCCGGAGCAATTATTCCATCTGAAACAGATCTACTTAAAATTGTTGCAGTAGGTACATCAACAATATCACTTATAGCTGCCCAATCACCATAAGAAGACATTCTATCTGCCCCCCTAGCTCTCGCATAAGCCGAAGCCACAGGAGACAGTTCAATATCTTCAACAAAATATGCTTTTTTTAATACATCACTTAAAGGAAGACCTATTGCTGCACCTGCTGGACTTACATGCTTAAAAGATGCTGCAGCAGGTAATCCTAGTGTTTGTTTCAATTCTTTCACCAATTGCCATGAATTAAAAGCATCCATAAAATTAATATAACCTGGTTTACCATTTAGAATTTCAAATGGTAGTGTTTTATTTTTCACATAAATTCTTGCCGGATTTTGATGTGGATTACATCCATATTTGAGTATAACTTCGGAATTTTTCATCAGTACAACCTCCAAAATAATTCAATATAAAAACCACCTAGATAAAAATTATATTTACCCAGGCGGTGGATATTTTTCTTCAATCATGCTCCCCCATGGTAAACCATTTCCGCCGGTCACATGATGAAATTATTCATTTTAATTAAATTATAGGTTAAATATATGTTTACGTCAAATTTCAAGAAACTTGGGAATTAAGTATTTTAAAATCATTAATTTTTAACGCGTTCTGGGGAGCATAGACACTTTTTCAAGCAATGATTAATAAAAGCAAAGAAATTATAATTATAACAATGAATATTATGACCATATATCTTAATATTTTTTTAATGTAACAAAGTTCTTTTTCTAATTTTTGTCTATTTTCTTTTATTGTAACTGTTAATAAACTCAATAATTCGTTTAACGTTTTACATTCTTCAATCAATGAATCTACACATATTTTAAAAACCCTATATTTATTTTCAGCGGCAGAAATTTCTTCTTTGAAATTATCAAAATCAATATTAATCATTTCCAGTGTTAACTTTTTATAATAATCCAGCATATTATTTATTTTTGTTATTTTATTATTGATATACTCATAAATTGATACTACACATTCACTATTTTTTTTAATATATTTATCTTTTTCATCTTTCGATTCTCCCAGCAATTCATTTAATTCTCCTATTTCAATACCATCTTTATCATTAAATTTATCATAGAATTTATCAACTAAATAATTATTTAAATTAGGTAAATATGATATTTTGTCATATATAATAAATTCATTAACACTTTTAAATTCTTCTGGTTTGATTTCCTTTTTGTCCAATACGCTAATGAAAAATTCTCCATATTCTTTACCATTCAATTCGCATATTTTATTAATGGAACTCTTAATTAAAGTTAAAGCAAGCACCACTTTAATTAAATCAATTAATAAATCCTTTAAAGAATCTCTTTTATTTACTAAGTAACTTAATACAAAAATAACCAATCCTATAATAGCAGAATATAAAAAACCTAATATTAAATCTTCCATAATACTGCTTTTCATTATATTACAAATAAAATTCATGATAATATCATCCCAACTTTATAATATTTCTGTATCCCTGCCAATAGGGATATTTTTTAAGTCTCCTTCAACCTTCCGTATCTCTTTTGGAGACAATTTATTTTAATCACAGCTTATATTTTTTTCTTCCACAGCTTCAATACCTCTTTATGGATTGAACTAAGCTACACTATTATATTAGTATTGTAAAATTATACTATATTATTTTTAAAGCTATCCTATTTTTAAGATATACATTTACTTGTGCCATTATCCTCAACATTAAAATGTTTTTTTAATTAACCTAGTCCCTTAATAACTTCCTTTAATTGCTTTTAATCTAGCTTTCACAGCTTCAAGCAATATATTTCCATTTTGTGGAATATGGGGATATTATAAATACGCAGATGGCAATTATATACACCTGGTAATACTGTTATTTGGGAAATAAATTGCAACCGTAATTTAATGTGAAATAACTATAAATACCGAAGAAAAAAATTAAAAATGCACCTCTGCCAAATTAGTGCATTTTTAAACTAAGAACATTGTTAATTAATTTTATATAAAAATACCATCTTTCATATTAATTACTTTTGAACATCTACCAGTTATATTAGGATCATGCGTTACTATTTTTATTATCTAATGCATATTACATTAAAGTGCTTATGAAAAACTAATTTAATAACACTTTTATTAACTTACCTTATTGATATATTTAGGGTTTAAGCCATTTCAAGTCTATTCCCACTCAATTAATATATTTAATCAAGAGTTTTTATACTTTGATACTGCTTACTTTTAATATTTAGTACCAGCTTACAAATATTAAATATATTTGTAAGCTGATTTTCTCATTATATAATCAATATTTAATACGAAAATTTAAAAATCATTGTGCGAAATATGAGTTAATAAATTCCTCAGCAATCTAATTTATAAATTTAAGGGAAATTCACATGACGTTAACACCATTGAGCAGAATAACACTCATATTTTAATAAAAATATCTTAAATAACTGCATAATGCACTACTTTCCTTTTCAATAAGCTAAATATTGATTTTTTAAGCCACTTTAAGAATTAGTAAATAACTACCATATATAAAATTCAAAAACTTAATGTGTTTTTATTTTTCTTAGCTTGATGGCTACGGCTTTGTAATCATAACTTCTTAATTTATAATAAAATACATTACTGATTTATAATATATTGTTTTTCAATACCATCTCTAAATATATTATATTTATCTAAAGTTTCTTTACTTGTAGTAACTATGTCATATTTTTTAATAGATCCATATTTTATCTTATTTAATTCTTCTTTTGATAGTAGTGATGTATTTTTATCTGAATCAACACTATATTTTCCTAATAATGGATTAATAAACATAAAGCTGATTTTTTCTCTATCTTTTAATTTATATCCATTAGGATATTTAGGCTTTTTTAAAAATACTATATATTCTTTGTCATTTAACATTAAATTATAGCAATTAAAAGAGGCATATGTACTTTGTTTTGTCTTGTATAATAATGAAATATAAGAAGGTTCATATATGTATATTTTTTCTCCTTTTTTGTAATTACCTTTATAAACATTTAAAATTTCAACTTTTGTTAATATTGTTTGAAGAAGATTTAACCTTTGATTGGGATCTGTTGGTCTTACTTTTGCAATTAAAATAGACTTTTCATTAAGATCATTAACTGTGTCAATTTTATCATTGTAATAAATATTAGCAAAAGACATATCTGTATTATCATTAGGTTCATATAGGATATTTACATTCATATCATCTATCCATGTTATATTATTGAAATTCATATCATCTTTAAAACTTTGTTTAGTTTTTACTCCAAAATATATAGAAGAAACAATGATTGATATAATCAATATTAATATAACTATTTTACTTTTTTTCATAAATTTCCTCCTAATTCACTAATTTAAAATCATTTTGTATAAAGATAGTATCATATAATCATCAAGCTAAAATGTTGAATAATATTAACTTTTTATTTGTTATACTATTCTATATGCACTGCTATACTAAGATTAAGCCTTGACACATAAAAAGCTTTTTTCTTTCTTGGGTAAATACAGGTGGTAACGCCTATATTCCTGTACAAAACCATACTTGCCCTATTAAGGTATACGACTCTTCATGTTGCATTACTTAGTTACTAAACACATAACAAGACATATCGCATATCTATCAGCGCTCAGTCTATAACGCCTGAAACTACTTGAATCTGCAACATGCTAACCCCTTCCCTCCATCTGTTTTTACAGCTTCTCTGGTACTATGCTATGGTTAGTCGGACTTTCTATGGTTATGTTAGCCTTACTTGTTTGTACTGCCATACTGATTTGCCAGATACCATAGAATCTTAGCTGTTCTAATAACTTATTTATCATCAACCTCGCCAAGTTCTCAAACGCAGAATATCTATATGAATGTCACCATAACAATTTATATAGTATTGTCTGATACTTCATACACAGAATTGATCTCTTTAATTTATTATTATTTCGTGGCTCAATCACTTCAACAAATGTTTTCGGCCCTGTTACTCCCTGTCCTAAGCTTAACCTAATATTATCATTTCAACTCCGAGGACTTGGTACAGACTGCTGGTTAAATATCACCTAGTAGGATCCTCCTACTAGGAATTATCAATTCACTAATGAAAACTGAATTGCTTCTATTTCCAAGGGGAAACACCACACTTTAGCATACTGTTTCACATCTCGCGCATTTACAAATAATATCATAATATTTGTGCTAGAATTATTTTGATACTTTTTTTGTGGAAATAGTTTCAAGACTGAAAATCACTTATAAATAAAGTATAGGTAAAACTTTTATTTATGTTCTTGTATGTTTTGTCGGCATTATCTAATAGATATATTAACAATATTTATTTTATAAATTTCCTAAGTTCTCCATCTTGCATTTTAAATTTATAATCCGACAATAAATTCAGCTCTTCTTTATTATGACTTGCTATTAATATAGTTGCTCCTCTTTCTTTCTCTTCTAGTAAAATTTTTCTAATAATATTTATACCATCTTCATCTAGCGCATTTGTGGGTTCATCTAATATTATTAGCTCTGGTTTTTCCATTATAGCTTGGGCAATTCCAAGTCTTTGTTTCATCCCTAAGGAATATTTTTTGTATATTTTTTTATCGTCAGGATCAAGACCAACCCTTTTTATTGAATTTCTTATTTGATTATCATCAATTATATTTTTTATAGATGATAATATCTTTAAATTTTCAAATCCCGAATAGTAGTCCCAAAATCCTGGCATTTCAATTATTACACCTACACTAGGGGGAAATGATATATCTTTATGTAATGTTCTATTATTAATTTTAATTTCTCCAGTAGTTGGCTTTATCAATCCACATATAG
The DNA here is from genome assembly GCF_045310515.1 of Candidatus Clostridium eludens. Taxonomy (NCBI): domain Bacteria; kingdom Bacillati; phylum Bacillota; class Clostridia; order Eubacteriales; family Clostridiaceae; genus Clostridium; species Candidatus Clostridium eludens. The sequence continues at coordinate 128,148 of NZ_JBJHZX010000001.1, forward strand.
CTCTAAATAACATTGTTTTACCTGAGCCATTTGTTCCTAAAAATCCATATATTTTATTAGGTTCTAATTCAAGATCTATATTTTTTAATACCTTATTACCTTTAATTTCTTTATTTAAATTTTTAATTTCTATTATATTCATTAACTTTCTCCTCCTAAGTAATGTCTTTATTATTTATAACATAAAATCCATAAAATACCATAATAATACATACTATACTTAAATAAGATATAGAGTATTTTATATTTAAGTTGTTTATATAAAAATCAGCTATATTTCTGTATCCATTTAAAAAAGATTCACAATGCCAAGTTAAAATTTCTTGGCCTATAATAAAATATTTCAACAACCAAATCTTCGAATTGTATAATTGATACACAAAGCCTGATATAAATATCGAAGAAACGTAAATACCAATACCTATAATATAGGTATAAATTACATTTAATTTAAGAGATATAACATTTATAAATAATATTATAAAATAAGAGGTTAAAACATTTAATGTAAATTCCCAAAATATAATTTGTATAGTATAATTAGTACTTCTAAAACCAATAATTATCCCTATTATATATATAGTAATTAATTGAATGAAATAAAAAAGACTTACATACTTTAATAATTTCAAAATTTTATTTAAAAACCAGTTTGTTCTTTTATTCGTTCTTGTAAAAATATAGACTCCTCTTTTATCTAAATCTAAAAAAATATAATCTCCCAAAATATATGTTATATAAATTAAAGGTAGCATTTGTATAAAAACATTGGATATGTACTTTATAATATTTTTTATATCCATATAGCCATAGGTAAATATAAATAATGCATCTAAATAATTACATTTACTTTCCATAATAACATCTTTAGAATTCAGATATATAATTATTGATATTAATATGGATATAAATATTACTTTAAAAATATTCTTATTACTATAATTATTATATTTCATATTTAATTTCTCCAATATATATCATTATATTTTAATAAAAAGTATCCTATAAAATATAATAAAGTATTTAAAATTACTAATAACAAGGTAAATATATTTATATTCCCTATAAGCTTTTCTTCATAAAAAATGCAAAAACATATATATTTAGGTAAAGTAAGAATGTTTAATTTAAAAGTATTCACTATAGCTTCAATTAAATAAATGATAAATAAACTTATAACATAACCCCAGTATATATTATTATTACACTTTAATACTACTAATTCTGTTATTAATGCCATTGTACATAACCCCAAAAATTGGAATACACTACATAATATTAACCTAACAAAAAACTGGATACTAAGGTAACTAATTAAACCCTTTAAAAATATAAATATAATAATAAATATATTTAATGATAATGAACATATAATAGACCATAGCATAATTCTATTCATTTTTAAATTCCACCAATTTTGTATACTTTTAAATTTTAAAAATAGATTTATTTTATTATACATTACACAATTATAAGAAATTGTTATTAGGAAAAATGGTAATATTAAATATTGTATAATTTCTTTATTATATATATTACTATATAATGTATATGAAGCAATTTTTATATTTAAATTACTTTTATTTATGGCACTTAGTATATTTGATAATTCATAAGTGGTCTTTATATATATATACAAAAACATTAATGTTAATATATATATAATTTTGTTATTTTTTAATTCATCAATTAATAACATATTAATTTTTCATCACACCTTTATTTTAAGTTAAATAATTGTTTCATTATTTGAATTTTTTGTTAATATCAGTATATTTATTATAAGAATTGTTATTATATAAAATAATAAAACATATATAGAAGCGGTGCTAGGACGAAAGAACGTTGAAATAACATATCTATAAGATTCAAAATTAAAGATTCTTCCTAATATATCAATAAAAATTTCTATTACTATATTTAAAATAAACGGAGCTATAACTATAATAAATCTTTTTTTATTATAAATTAGCGATATAATATATCCTATTAAACCAAATAATGAAGCAAATATACTAATTATAATCATATAAATTACATTGTATAAAAATGGATTATTAAATCTAGTTAACTCAAATAGCCAATTTGCTGTATAATTTTGATATCCAATATCATATGCAGGAAAACAGTAATTATGATCGATTCCTTCTACTGGATAAGTGATTAAACATAACAGTTGGTTTAACAATAATGGAATAAAAAATACAAAAAATGTAACAGTTAATATAACTATTGCTTTAGAAATTATATAATGTCTCTTATTTACTCTGGTTATAATATTTTTGTAAACACCTGTATGAGAATCTACATAATATGAATCAGAATATACAATATTAGAAAGTAATGGAATAAAGACTATCATAATTCCTAGTATATTTGATGATTGGATACCTTGGATTAGACTAACCTCATAAGCTCCTCTTACTTGACTTAGAGGTAACTTATAACTACTATAGCAATTTACTAAATAACCTAATATTGACATTAAAAGTAGTACCATTAATACTATTTTAAATTTTACATTTGCTATACAGTTTTTAAATTCTAAAATAAGTATATTTTTCATTTTTAACCTCACTTTTTTATACTTAACTTTAATTTGTATTATTTTTCATTAAATAACATATATAACTCTACAAAAAACTTTAAAATCTTTTTTAAAATGAGTATTATATTATTTATTTTTAGAATTTTTCATATTATTTAGTTGAACAGAACCGGACTTGTGGATTTCTCACATCGGGCTCTTTATTAATACTTACTAATTCCCTATATTTATATAAAACTCATGACTTTAAAGTAGAAATTTTCAATACTCCTACTATTATCACTAATACTGAAGTATTCATAGTACCCACTTATTTTTCCTGCTAATGTTCTCCATAAGTATTTTGCATTAATGTTTCTTATGGACTTTAAGCTTATTTTCTTAATACGCTCTGCTGGTCAATAAACCTTTGCCAAAGAATCATTAGCGTTCTCTTATATGGAAAAGTAAAGGTACGCTAAAAAGATTAAAACGAATACTCTATCAATAGATTTGGTAGAATCTACCCGGTAAGCATTAAGTCCAAGTATATCATCTTTTTCAACGTAACGAACAAAATCCTTAACTTGAATTTTAAATCCTTTTGGGTAAATCACTATGTTAGTTTTTAATGTACCAATAGGTGGTACCCCTTTTAAGATGGGTATTTATAATATCTTTACAGGTTGTTAAAATCTTTCGCAAACTAATTTACATAACAAAATGTAAAATTCATCTCTATTTCTTATGTTCTTTCCTCTGTGAATATGTATTATGAAATTTTCTCAACGTATAGTAATAATAATTGTTTTGACTTTCTATATTTAAATGTTATAATCATAACAAGCCATCCTTATATGATTTATTTGTTTTTATCAAAATCATTATATCATAAACGAATGGCTTATTTATTTTTATAATTTTTGTTTATTTAACATCTAAGTATATTTAGTTTTTTATTATTTTATGGCTACTATTTCCAATCTGCTGAACCACTTACCCATCCATTAGTATAGTTATAATAATGCGAATTCTCCATTCCTACACAAGCTTCGTCACCAGATAGATAACCCCACATCTCCTGTTGGGACCCTTTCTTAAAGTAATAATCATTGCTGGTTTGTACATGATTAACATTAGCAACCCACATAGTAACTTGATCAGTACCTGAGAGACCAGTAACTTTATTAGATATGGCATCACCTCCACACATATGCACTCCAGTATAATTATTTCCCTGCTTTACAGGCAAAATATAATCTGAATAGGTTCGTGGTGTTGCAAATACTTGAGTAGTAGCACCCACTAACAACATTGATAGCATAGAAACTCCAAAAATCTTTTTCCTTAATATTTTTGACTTTAACATTTTTAATTCTCCTTTCTTATTTTTTCGAAATTAATTTAAAAACAGCCTGTGTTTAAAATTATACAGACATAGCTTTAATATTCAATACAAAAAGCATGAAATGCCAATTAACAGGCATGAAAAATATATTATATAAATAATAACAACTTTTCATGCCCCAAAATCACTATTTCATGCTTTTTGTATTGACATTTAAATAATTTATCAATTTATATTGATAAAACACATATATCTTTAAAATAAAAAAGCCTAAAGCCCTTTAAAATTATCACATTTTTTATTATCTAATGCATATTATATTTTAGCCATTGCCTAAAGTATTTCAACTGTTCTTTAGTATGAAAATAGTGTTCTCCTTTTTCCATTACCTCCAAATTACAGTTGAAACGTTTTGCAAATGAAGATACCACATTAAATTCACATAGATTATCTTCTGAACCATAGAGAATTGAAGTTGGAATATTCCAGGCATCAACAGGATGTTCTTTTACATAGCAATAGTAATCCCAATAGAGAGTTTGTCCATCACGGGTAGAAATTTCTTTTTCTAATTTTAAACTGTCCTCATTTATATTAAACCATGTCATCATATTATTTATGATACGTTCCATATTTACTACAGGGGAGAGAAATAAACACTGCTTTAATGATTCATATTTGTATGTAAGTAAAGTAAAATATACCCCCATACTACAAGCAAATATGCCTATGTTATTTGATAGAGATCTTGCATAATGCATAACAATACTAAGGTCTTGAACACAGTTTTGAACTTTACAAGCATATGAGCTATCCTTACGATCGCCATGCTCAGGCAAGTCAAAACTAAGAACTTGATAATCTTTTGCCATTGCTTCTTCTGCAAATACAACAATAACATCATCTGATTTATTTGACATATTACCGTGAACTGCTATAAACAGTTTATCTGATTTATCGCCCCACAAAATTGCTGGAATACCTTGTATTTTAAAATTATGGTTTATCATTATAATTTGTCCTCCATGGATTATAAATAATTTATCATTTGTGATAATTTACATTTACAGTATAAATTCAGATGTATTATTCATCAAATGCAGCTAATGCAATAGGTAATGATTGAATAACAACATTCCCAACAGCCGGGAATCCCACCAAAATACTACTCATGATTTCTTCTCTTGAAGCTCCTAACTCTTTAGCCTGTTTTACATGAAAGGGTATGCCACTTTCATGTCGAGTAGAAGCTAATACTGCTAGATATGCAAGTGCTTCTGTTTTCTTGTCAAGCTTACAAGCATTATCTAACTTTACAATAAACTCACTCCATGCCTTTTGTTGTTCTGGTGCTTCCTCTATAAATGTCATAAATGAATTACTTATACTCATAAAGTTATCCTCCTTAAATATTATAATGTTTTATAAAATACCTTATACTTCTTTATGTTGTTCTATCTAAATTATATTAATGCAATAAAATTACACTTGCACAACATATATATTTCTTCAAATTACATCTATCATGTAATAATATTTTAATTTAATGTATCTAACATATGTCTCACTAATTTAAAACAAACTCCTTTCCCTTGATATTCTGGCAAAACTTCTAATAATAGAATATATTCACATAATGTCTTATCGGAAATAGAATTTATGAAGCCTACTACATTTCCTGTAGAATTATCTTTTTGCTAACCAAATATAACTACTATTTTCTGGGATATTAATATACTTTTGAGCTGTTGAAGGGTTTGGCAATTCAACAAAAAATCCTCCGAGCTTTTCCTCTGTAATAGATTTCAAAGAATTAATATACTTGAATTATATCATCATTGCCTAAATTTATTTTTACTCTATTTGTATCTATACATAATAGTTGAACCATCTTCTTTAAATACAGGTGGATTGGTACGATATTCGTATCCTAACTTATGATAAAATTTGTGTGAACTTTTTGAGGAAGGTACTTCTATGAGGTTACTATTTAAACACCATTCATCTTGTTCTAGAAATCTTATAAGTTTTTTTCCTATTCCTCGTTTATGATAATCTGGATTTATAAATATTGCTGTAAAGTAACTTTGATTTTCTTGGCTTGCATCTCGACTGACAGCTCCCATACCTATTATTTCTCCATTATATTTAACAGAGTAAGAGTGTCTATTAAATACAATATCATTCAACCATTCTGTATTAAATCCATTCAAAAATTTTTTGATTTCCCAAGATTCATAATTCTTACTATTCACCTCTTCTACACATCTATGTATAATGTGCAGCAATTTATTAACATCATCTAATTTTGCCTTTTCAAAAACTATTCTATTTATATCAAATACCATACTAGCCCCCATATGTATTAAATCTTCATTACTAAGTTATATATGAATAATATTTATCTCATAATAACTTATTATTATTTAAATATCGTAGAATCACGATTAACCAACAATATGAGAAGATTGTGTAATAAATTTACTTTAAATTATACTTATTTACTTGGATTATATCTGTCAGCATATTCTTCTTTAGCTTTTTGAGTATATTTCAAAATGAAATCAGATTTAGCATTTGTATATCCATCTCTGTCATGCTCATATTTTTTTATCAATCCTAATTTAAGTTTACCATATTCTTTAGCAACTTCTTCATGTTCTATGAGGTAATCTCTAAAATACAATTCATTCCAGTTATCATAGTAGCGAACATGCAAATGATATACTTTTTCTGCAAATCCTTCTTTTGTATATCCTTTATTAAATACCATTTTCATACAAGGTTTATTTTCAGATGCCATCAATAACCAACCATTATGTATTAAAGTATCTTTTAATTTTTCAATATTACTTTCATTACCTATTTCCAATAAAATATCTACTGTTGGTTTAGCAATTAAACCTTTAATTGAGGTACTTCCTATATGGTTAATACGCATAATATTTTTTGTATCAATACAACTTAAAATTTGTTGTTTTTCAATTTCATACCAATCTGTATAAACTGCATTATGCTTTTTTAGAACTATAGGAAATAACCTCCATAATTCTTCCAGCGTCATTTCCGACAATTCTTTTCCCATATTTACATTCCTCCACCCCAAAAATACAAATAATTTTTACTTCACAATAAAGTGACGATCAATAAGAAATTTGTGTAGTCTAAAATGTTATTTTACAGCATATCTATCTTTTTGATTGAAAAATGTAATGTCTGCATAGCCAGCATATATTTTTCCCGAATGTTTTACCCCGTTCGGTATAAAGTATCTATCTCCTTTTTGAAAGGTATTTTTAATACCATCTATTATTAAATCAATTTTACCTTCAAGAACTATTCCCAACTGACTTACATGAGAATGTTCAGGCAAATCAACGTCTTCAGCAAATTCCATAAAGATAATCTGGTGATTATTGCTTTGTGATAAATAAGCACTACCGCCTTTAATTGGAATATCCGCTTGGGGAAGATTTAATATTGGTTCAGGAAATATTGTTTTCATTTGGACCTCTCCTATCTTATAATTTGTAACGCTTTTAATTACAGTTTCGACTTAACTTCTATAAGAATTATACCATATTATTACTTATATATTTTGTAAAAAACATGAATATATCTATTTTCAAAGAACATCGTCCGTATTTTCAATTTTCCTTATTTCTTATTAAAAAGCATCAAAAAAGTGCTTATGAAAAACTAATTTAATAACACTTTTCATAAACACTTTTATTAACTTATTCTATTGATATATCTAGGGTTTAAGCCATTTCAAGTCTATTCCCACTCAATAGTAGCAGGAGGTTTTGAGGTTATATCGTAAACAATCCTGTTTACTCCTTTAACTTCATTAACAATTCTTCTTGAAACCTTATCTAAAACATCATAAGGTATTCTAGCCCAGTCAGAAGTCATTGCATCTGTGGATATAACAGCCCTTAGTGCAATAGTATAACAGTACGTTCTCTCATCTCCCATTACTCCTACAGAGCGTATGTTTGGAAGACAGGCAAAATACTGCCATATAGTTTCATCTAAATTAGCTTTTGCTATTTCATCTCTAAATATTGCATCTGCTTCTCTTGTTATTTCAAGTTTTTCCTCTGTAATATCTCCTAAAACTCTTATGGCAAGCCCCGGTCCTGGAAAAGGTTGTCTCCATACTAATTTATGTGGTATACCAAGTTCTTCACCTACTGCCCTGACCTCATCTTTGAACAGCTCTCTAAGAGGTTCTATAAGCTTAAAATCCATATCTTCTGGTAATCCACCTACATTATGATGACTTTTTATAGTAGCAGAAGTTCCAAATCCGCTTTCTACTACATCTGGGTATATAGTTCCCTGAACTAAAAAAGCTATTTCTCCTAACTTTTTAGCTTCTTCTTCAAATACTCTTATAAATTCTTCTCCTATTATTTTTCTCTTTCTTTCTGGATCTGATACACCTTTTAACTTTTGTAAAAATCTTTCTTCCGCATTTATTCTTATAAAATTCATGTTAAATTGCTTCTTAAATACATTTTCTACCTGATCTCCTTCATTTTTTCTCAGAAGACCATGATCTACAAATATACAGGTAAGCTGTTTTCCTATGGCTTTATGTACAATCATTGCTGCTACTGAAGAATCTACCCCGCCAGACATGGCACATATGACTTTTTTATCTCCAACTTCTTCCTTTATTGATTTTATTTTTTCATCTACAAAAGAAGACATAGACCAATCTCCCTTTAAATTGCATATATTGAACAAAAAGTTAGAAAGCATCTTTTTTCCGAAAGGTGTATGTTGTACTTCTGGATGAAATTGAACTCCATATATCTTCTTCTCAATATTTTCCACAGCAGCTACAGGAGCTTCTCCAGATTTAGCTATTATCTTAAATTCATCTGGAGGCTGTGACACAAAGTCCGTATGGCTCATCCAGCAGCTTTCATTTTTATCTATACCAGAGAATAAATCACTACTATTATTAAGAACAATATCCGTTTTACCATATTCTCTTATTTGTGCAGTTTCAACTTTTCCACCTAAACTACTACATATAAGTTGATGTCCATAACATATACCTAAAATTGGTACCCCCATTTTGAATATATCAGCACTTATTTTAGGAGAACTTTTATCATATACACTATTAGGACCTCCTGTAAATATTATTCCCTTAGGATTTTTCTCTTTTATTTTATCTATAGAACAGGTATAAGGAACTATTTCACAGTATACATTATTCTCTCTAACTCTTCTTGCTATAAGCTGATTATATTGTCCTCCAAAATCAACTACTATAACTAACTCTCTTTCCATTAGTGTCCTCCCAATGTAAAATTTGCTAACTGCTTTTATTTAGATTCATCTTTATATTTTGTGAAAAATAACTATAGTTTATTCTTATATTACATAACTATTAATACTTATGATTAGTTATGTACCTGCTGCACATAACTTAAATACATTCTTATTATTCAAAAAATTACCATATTGTAGAATTGACAGACAATTCTTTATATTATTATAATACTTAATTAGCCTACATGTACAATTATATGCTTTACTATGCTACTGTGCAATACTATAATTAGGTGCTTCTCTTGTCATAGATATATCATGAGGATGACTTTCCCTAAGACCTGCAGAAGATTGAATTACAAAAGTGGCCCTTTCATATAAATCCTTTAAAGTAGGTGCCCCTAATAACCCCATACCTGAACGTATTCCTCCTAAAAGCTGAAATATGGTATCAGCCACAGGACCTTTATAAGGTACTCTTCCTTCAACGCCTTCTGGAACTAATTTTTTATTTCCTTCCTGAAAATATCTATCTTTGCTTCCACAGGCCATAGCACTTAAAGAACCCATTCCTCTATACACCTTATAGCTTCTTCCTTTATATATCTCAGTTTCACCTGGTGCTTCCTCGCAGCCCGCAAACATTGAACCCATCATAACTACCTTTGCTCCTGCTGCCAGTGCCTTTACTATATCCCCTGAATACTTTATTCCTCCATCTGCAATAATTGGAATACCATACTTACTAGCTTCCTCTACACAATCCATTACTGCTGTAAGTTGTGGTACCCCTACTCCTGCTATTACCCTTGTAGTACATATAGAGCCTGGTCCTATTCCTACTTTTATTGAATCTGCCCCAGCTTTAATTAAATCTCTAGTACCTTCTGCAGTTGCAACATTTCCTGCAATAATTTCTATATCAGGATATTTTTCCTTTATAGCACTTACTGCATCCAAAACTCCTTGTGAATGTCCATGTGACGTATCTACAGCTATTACATCCACTCCCACTTTAATTAAGGCACTCACCCTGTCCATCATGTCTTTAGTTACCCCCACAGCAGCACCACACAGAAGTCTACCTTTTATATCTTTTGCTCCATTTGGGAATTTTTTTACTTTTTCTATATCTTTTATAGTTATAAGTCCTCTCAAATTATTTTTCTCATCTACCAATGGCAATTTTTCTATCTTATGAGCCTTTAATATTTCTTTAGCTTGCTCAATAGTAGTATTTTCTGCAGCTGTTATAAGGTTTTTATAGGTCATAACCTCTGAAATTCTCCTATCATAATTCGTTTCAAAGATTATATCTCTATTAGTAATTATACCTACTAATTTAGAATTTACGGTAATAGGGATTCCGGATATTCTATATTTACTCATAAGTGCCAATGCTTCATTTATACTATTATCTGGTGAAAGATAAAATGGATCTGTTATTACTCCATTTTCTTGTCTTTTTACCTTGTCTACTTCCATAGCCTGTTGTTCTATAGACATATTCTTATGTATAATTCCAATGCCGCCTTCTCTTGCCATAGCAATAGCCATCTTTGAATCCGTAACTGTATCCATACTAGCACTAACAAGAGGTATGTTCAATTTTATATTTTTAGTTAAATTAGTATTTAATAAAACCTCTCCTGGCAAAACTTCAGATTTATTTGGTACTAAAAGTACATCATCAAAAGTATACGCCTCTTTTAGAATCTTTGCCAATTTAAACCACTCCCATTCTTAAATTATAGTATTTTAATAAAATATACGCTAATAAAAAAAACATATTAAATTCATTTAAAGAAAATTAATATGACTTTACCATAATAATTCCACTCATAGTGAGCAATTTACGGTTTTCTGTAGATATTTCCCCAGCACACTGGGGTATATATGAATTGAATAAAAAAATCTATTTACTTTTTTATGAATTTTAATACATTTCTATCTATCCTATTAACTATTTACACTATTTTATTCAATTTTTTAGTTTTTGTCAACGTGAATTTATAATATTCTTAAACTAAAAATCAACCTAGTATCTAAATAGATACTAGGTTGATTTGAAATCATGCAATTAATACATTCCTTCCATTCCGCCCATTCCTGGTGCTCCTGGTAAAGCTGGATTATTTTTTTCTGGAATATCTACAACTGCTGCTTCAGTAGTTAAGAAAGTAGCTGCTACAGACGCTGCATTTTGAAGTGCTGATCTTGTAACTTTAGTAGGATCTACAATTCCATTGTCTATCATACTTACATATTTATCTGTTAGTACATCATATCCTATGCCAGCTTCACTACTTTTAACTTTTTCAATTATTACTGAACCCTCTACGCCTGCATTAGCCGCTATTTGTCTAACCGGTTCCTCTAGTGCCTTTGTTATTATATCTATACCAACTTTTATATCTGGTGTATCTGAAGTTAGCTTTGAAACCTCTGGAATTGCATTTACATATGCTGTTCCACCACCTGGTCCCATACCTTCTTCCACACCAGCTTTTGTTGCTGCTAGGGCATCTTCTATTCTCATCTTTTTCTCTTTTAGTTCAGTTTCTGTTGCTGCTCCAACTTTTATTACAGCTACTCCACCGGAAAGTTTTGCAAGTCTTTCTTGTAGTTTTTCTTTATCAAACTCAGAAGTAGTTTCTTCTATCTGTACCTTAATCTGAGATATTCTATCTTCTATAGATTTCTTATCTCCTCTTCCGTTTACTATAGTAGTATTTTCTTTATCAATCTTTACTGACTCTGCTCTTCCGAGATCCTCTAAGGAAACTTCCTTTAAATCTCTTCCCAGCTCCTCTGATATTACCTTACCATTAGTAAGTATTGCTATGTCCTGGAGCATTTCCTTTCTTCTATCACCAAAACCCGGTGCTTTTACTGCCACACAAGTAAATGTTCCTCTTAATTTATTAACAACTAAAGTCGTAAGGGCTTCTCCTTCAACATCTTCAGCTATTATAAGTAATTTTCTTCCTTGTTGTACCATTTTCTCTAACAATGGAAGTATATCTTGAATAGTAGCTATTTTTTTATCTGTGATTAAAATATAAGGATCATCTAATAAAGCTTCCATCTTTTCTGTATCAGTCACCATATATGCACTTAAATAACCCCTGTCAAATTCCATACCTTCAACTACATCTAACTCGGTTCCCATAGTTTTTGACTCTTCAACAGTTATAACTCCTTCATTACCTACTTTTTCCATAGCATCAGCTATTAACTCACCTATTTCTTCATCAGAAGCTGATATAGCTGCAATTCTTGCTATATCTTCTTTGCCCTTTACAGTTCTTGAAACTTTCTTTATTTCCTCTACAGCTTTATCTACTGCTAATTTTATACCCTGTCTTATAAGCATAGGATTTGCTCCAGCTGTAACATTTTTTAATCCTTCTCTTATTATAGCTTGAGCAAGTAATGTAGCTGTAGTTGTTCCGTCCCCGGCTACATCGTTGGTCTTTGTAGCAACTTCCTTTACAAGTTGAGCTCCCATATTTTCATATGGATCTTCCAATTCTATTTCCTTTGCTATTGTAACTCCATCGTTTGTGATGAGCGGTGAACCAAATTTCTTATCAAGCACTACATTCCTTCCCTTAGGTCCTAGGGTAACCTTCACTGTATTTGCTAATTTATCTACACCTTCTTGCATTTTTCTTCTAGCATCTTCGCTAAATAGAATACTCTTTGCCATAAAAAAACCTCCTTACAACTTCTGTTATATAAAATACTTATTTCTTTTTTAAATTACATTCTTTAACTAATTATTCAACTATAGCAAGTATGTCATCCTGTCTTAAAATAGTGTACTCCACACCATCTATTTTAACTTCATTTCCGGCATATTTAGAGAATAATACTCTGTCTCCTACTTTAACTTCCATTTTAATTTCTTTGCCATCTACTACTCCACCAGGTCCTACTGCCACAATTTCTGCTTCTTGTGGTTTCTCTTTAGCACTTCCCGGTAAAACAATACCACTTTTGGTAGTTTCCTCAGCTTCAATTTTTTTAATTACAACTCTGTCTCCAAGTGGTCTAATTTTCATCTAAACCCCTCCTTAAAAATACTTTTAATTTATTTTAAATTATTTTTCACTTTATTGTTAGCACTCATCAACCATGAGTGCTAATACAATTATTATAATAATGAATAGCCTTTATATTTTCAAATTTAAATTTCACACTTATTGAACTATTTATGGTAAAAAATACAGCATATACTTTAATTATGTCCTTATTTCACCTTATTGCTAATAATTTCATATATAATATACATTATTAGTATTTTCCTATTAAATTTATATATACAAAATTATTATAATTTACTTTGATTTAACATATTATAAATCCAAAGTATAGCCATTACATAAAGCACCTACACCACTGAACTAAAGTTGTTCATTGCTTTGTGAATTCTTATCTTTTAAGATCTTCACTAGTATTTTTTCTCCTTTGAAAATTCCTACAATAAACAAAAATATGCTTACTAAGGCTATGCTTATAATTATTATTTTATCTCCCGAATATATTTTTGAACCAAAATAGACAGAAATAATTATTCCAGGTAATCTTCCCAATGTAGAATAAAATACAAAATTTTTGAATTTTATTCTAGATATACCACATATGTAAGCTAAAATATCTTTAGGTATTCCAGGAATTAAATACAATATAAATACTATAAAATTCACACTACCCAAATCCAATATTGTTTGAAAAAACTTTAAATTCTTATAAGATATTATTTTATTTACAAGAGGCCTTCCATAAATTCTAGATACACCATAGGCAATTAAATTACCTAAAGTTATACCTAGAATAGATACAACACTTCCTCCAAATACTCCATATATATAGCCTCCTGCAATTTGAACAATCTCTCCAGGTATAAAAAAAGCAACAACCTGTAAAACTTGAATAAATACAAATACAATCACACCATATTTGCCATAAGACATTACTATATTTTTTATCTTATGAGGTTCTGTAAACAAACATATATACTTACTATAATATTCATAAGCTGAAATAATAAAAACAGTAAATACAATTAGCAACAGTCCATAAAATTTATACTCTTTTAAATTTTTCTTAATATGTTTCAACATATAACTATCCTCTTAACAATTTTATATTTTAATATTAACTATGATTAATTCACTATCCTATACTCTAAAAACTGCTATATATATTTTAACCTAATATGGAATAGTTATTTGAAATATTTACTTTATTTTATTAAACTTTTATATTATTTTCCCTTGCATGATAAAATAAATACTGTTGGGCAAAGCCTGATAACTTGCCGAATTTTTTTATTCCAAAATCTCTTATGCCCTTTAAAGATACATCCGGTGCCAGATAAAAGTAATTCATAGCCCTTTTAACCCACACATCTACAGGAAAAGCAGAATATTTTTGCATAGAAAAAAGCATAATACAATCCGCCACTTTAGGACCTATCCCCATAAATTTTTGTAGTTCTTTATGGCAAATTTCATCTTGCTGCATCTTAATCCAACTAATATCATACAATCTATCATAACTTTCTTTACCCTCTGTGCCATTATCATAAATTTTTGATACAGTGTCCTTAATATACTTACCTCTAAAACCTGTTCCACAGGATTCAAGCTCTTCCAATGTAGCTTCTTTTAATTTGTCTAATTTAGGAAAGCCATAGTAAACTTTACCTTTAAACTCCAAAGCTTCTCCCCATTTTTTGCTTATATTTTCTATAGTCCTTTTTATCATAGGAATTCTATTATTAGCTGATATTATAAAGGAAACAACCAATTCAAAAGGATCCTGTTTTAAAAGCCTAATTCCACAGCCAAATTCCACAGCTTCTTTTAAAATGGGATCTTTGCTTAGTATAGTCTTTATTTCGCTATAGTCACGGTTTAAATCAAAATACTCACACCATATTTCTTTAAAATCTTTTTCGGATGTATTATATATCAATATATCATTGTCCTTTTTTTCTACTTCAATAATTTTTCCAAAAGCTACACCTATATAGCTTCCGCCTTTTTGCCTATTCCATCTAAAACATTGACCGCAATCAAATATATGAGACAATTCAAAATTTCGTACATCCTTTATTATGATTCCCTGCTCAAAATCTTCTATATAATTAAAGTCCATACAACTACTCCTTATAAATTTTTAATATCATTATACACTATAGTTCATTAATTATCTCCTAAATATTAAAAAGCTGTATTAGGTTACCCTAATACAGCTTTTCAGTAATTATTTCTTGCTTAAATATTCATCTATAGCCTTTGCAGCTTTTTTACCTGCACCCATAGCAAGTATAACAGTAGCAGCTCCAGTTACGGAATCTCCTCCTGCATATACTCCTTCTCTTGTAGTCAATCCAGTTTCTTCTTCTGCTATTAAACACTTACGTTTGTTCATTTCAAGTCCTTTTGTTGTAGATGCTATTAATGGATTTGGTGATGTTCCAAGTGACATTATTACTGTATCTACCTCTAACTCAAATTCTGAACCCTTTATTGGAACCGGTCTTCTTCTGCCTGATGCATCTGGTTCTCCAAGTTCCATCTTTATACAACGCATACCTTTAACCCAACCCTTGTCATCACCTAATATTTCTATAGGGTTAGTTAAAAGATGGAATTGTACTCCTTCTTCTTTAGCATGATGAACTTCTTCTGCCCTTGCTGGAACTTCTTCTGCTGATCTTCTGTATACTATATATGATTCTGATCCCAATCTTAATGCAGTTCTAGCTGCGTCCATAGCAACGTTTCCTCCACCTATTACTGCAACTTTCTTACCAACTTTTATTGGTGTAGCATAATCATTTTTAAATGCCTTCATAAGATTACTTCTAGTTAAGAACTCATTAGCTGACAATACACCATTTAAATTTTCTCCTGGTATGTTCATAAACATTGGAAGTCCTGCACCAGAACCTATGAATACAGCATCAAAGCTTTCATTTTCTACAAGCTCATCTATCGTAATAGTTCTTCCTATTATTACATTTGTCTCTATTTTAACACCTAATTTTTTTACATTTTCAACTTCATGTTTTACTACACTATCCTTTGGAAGTCTGAATTCTGGAATTCCATAAACCAAAACTCCGCCTGCTTCATGAAGTGCTTCAAATATAGTAACGTCATATCCAAGTTTTGCTAAATCTCCTGCACAAGTAAGTCCTGAAGGACCACTTCCTATAACTGCTACCTTTTTACCATTTGATGGTTTTTTATCTGAAAGATCTACATTATTTTCTCTGGACCAGTCAGCTACGAATCTTTCAAGTTTTCCTATAGCAACAGCTTCTCCTTTTATTCCAAGCACACATTTTGATTCACATTGACTTTCCTGTGGACATACTCTTCCACAGACTGCAGGAAGTGCACTGGATTTTGCTATAACCTTAGCTGCCTCTTCAAAATTTTTATTTTTAACTTTGTCAATAAATTCTGGGATACTTATTGAAACAGGACATTTTGAAACACATCCTGGTTTCTTACAATTCAAACATCTTGATGCCTCATTTACTGCTTCTTCTTCAGTATATCCAAGACATACTTCCTGAAAGTTAGTTGCTCTAACTTGTGGATCTTGCTCTTTTATTGGCACTCTCTTCATTCTATCTACAGCCATTACTTGTCACCTCCGCACTTACATCCTTTAGCATGGTGGGTATCTCCCTCTTCTGCTTGAAGAATCTTTTTTCCTTCTTCTGTTTTATACATAGCTTGTCTTCTCATTGCTTCATCAAAATCTACTAAATGTCCATCAAATTCTGGTCCATCTACACATCCGAATTTTACTTCTCCACCTACTGTAAGCCTACAAGCTCCACACATACCAGTTCCATCTACCATTATTGGATTTACACTTACTATAGTTTTTACTCCATATTCTTTTGTAAGTTTACACAAAAACTTCATCATAATCATTGGTCCTATAGCAACTACACAGTCATACTTCTTTCCTTCTTTGTTATCAAGAAGTTCTTTAAGTTTATCTGAAACAAATCCTTTAAATCCATAGCTTCCGTCATCAGTAGCTATATACAAATTGTCTGTAACAGCTTTCATCTCTTCTTCTAAAAGTAAATGAGCTTTAGATTTACAGCCTACTATAGCATCAGCTTTTACTCCATGCTGACTTAACCATTTCACCTGTGGATAAACTGGAGCTGTTCCTACTCCACCCGCTACAAATATAATATTCTTTTTCTTAAGTTCTTCTAGATCCTCGTCCACAAATTCTGAATGCATTCCTAAAGGCCCTACGAAGTCTCTAATATAATCTCCTGCTTCATATTTTGCCAATTGCTTTGTTGATGCACCCATTGTCTGAAACACTATTTTTACTGTTCCCTTTTCTGCATCATAGTCACAAATAGTAAGAGGCACTCTCTCACCCTTATCATCTATTATAACTATAATGAATTGTCCTGGAAGACAGGACTTAGCTACCCTTGGCGCCTCTATATCCATTGAATATATATTAGGTGCAAGAGCCTGTTTGTCTACAATTTTATACATTCCATTCACCCCATCTGAAAAACTAATAAAACTTATAAAACGTTTAAATCCAAGACTTAAATTTCACTTCAAACATAAGCCCTTTATTGTATTATATCATAATAACAAAATAATTGCACTACTATAAGAAAGTTACTGTGAAAAAGTTTTGTGCAAAAATATTTACATAACATCCATATTTTCAAGCATATTATTATATTTGAAATATGTACTGAATTTTGCCCAAAGATACATTTATTGCTATAACTGCAAAAAACTACATAATTAAAAAAAGATTTTAGACTAATCATTAATTAGCCCAAAATTCTTTTTAATTATTATAATTTAAATTTAACTAAATCATATAATTTTTAATAAGCAAAGAATCCTTTTCCTGATTTTCTTCCTAACCAACCTGCTCTTACATATTTTCTAAGTAATGGATGAGCCCTGTATTTTGAATCTCCAGTCTCATTATAAAGTACATCCATGATAGCAAGACATACATCTAATCCTATAAGATCGCCTAATGCTAGAGGACCCATTGGATGATTAGCTCCTAATTTCATAGCTGTATCAATATCTTCTGCTGAAGCTATTCCTTCTGCAAGAATGCCTGCTCCTTCATTTATCATTGGTATTAATATTCTATTTACAACAAATCCTGGAGCTTCTGCTACCTCTACAGGAGTTTTTCCTACTTTAACAGAAAGATCTTTTATAATATCAAAAGTTTCTTGAGAAGTAGCCATGCCTCTTATGATCTCAACTAATTTCATAACATTTGCTGGATTAAAGAAATGCATTCCTATAAATTTATCCTGTCTCTTTGTAGCTGTTGCTACTTCAGTTATAGATAATGAAGAAGTATTAGTAGCAAAGATCGTTTCAGGTTTGCATATTTCTTCTAATTTCCCAAAATAATCTTTCTTTATATTCATATCTTCAGATGCTGCTTCTATTATAAGATCACAATCAGCTAATTTTTCAAGTTCAGTTGTTACACTTACTCTTCCAACTATTTTATCAGCATCTTCTTGGGATATTTTTCCCTTTGATACTTTTTTGTCATAAGATTTTTTTACTGCTGCCAAACCTTTTGAAATACTACCTTCAGTTCTTCCACGGATAATTACATCTATCCCTGCTTCTGCAAAAGCCTGCACAATTCCACGAGACATAGTTCCACTACCTAAAACTGCTACACTTTTAATACTCATATATGTCACTCCTTCTTTAAAATTTAATGTGCTCAAATTATATTAAGCACCTAATTTAATTAAAACTAGTATGCTTAAAATAACAAGCATTTATACATTTATATTTTCCTCCACTACAGCACAATGCATGCTGCAGGGAGGTTTTTAACATAGAAAATACTATTTATATAGTTTATATAAATTTACAAATCAATTAAAGATTTAAAGCTTTAACTTGAGCTGTTAATTCAGGAACAACTTTGTATAAATCTCCTACGATAGCAAGATCTGCTACTTGCATTATTGGAGCGTTTTCATCTTTATTTACAGCTACAATAAATCCACTATCTTGCATACCTGCTAAATGCTGTATTGCACCTGATATTCCGCATGCAACATAAAGGCCTGGTCTTACTGTTTTTCCTGTTTGTCCAACCTGGTAACTCTTATCTATCCAGCCAGCATCTATAGTCGCACGGGAACCACCTATAGTTCCACCTAATAAATCTGCAAGCTCTTTAAGAACTTTGAATCCATCTGGACCGCCAAGTCCTCTTCCACCTGATATAATTACATCTGCTTCTGAGATATCTACTGTATCTTTAGCAGACTTAACTACTTCAATTACGTCAATTCTGATGTCACTAGCAGCAACATTTGCAGCTACCTTTTCTATTTTTCCAGCTCTTGAAGCATCTCTTGGAAGCTTATCAAAAACTCCTGGTCTTACTGTTGACATCTGTGGTCTTGTTTTTTCGCAAGCTATAGTTGCCATTAAGTTTCCACCAAAAGCTGGTCTTGTCATCATTAAATTTTTTGATTCAGGATCTATATCAAGTCCTGTACAGTCTGCTGTAAGGCCTGTAGCAGTTCTAGCTGCAACTCTTGGTCCTAAATCTCTTCCTATAAATGTAGCTCCGATAAGTAATATTTCTGGTTTTCTTTCATCTATAAGCTCATTTATTACTTTAGTATATCCATCTGTAGTATAGTGTTTCAAAAGAGGACTATCTGCATATAAAACCTTATCTGCTCCATGTGCAATAAGTTCTTTTGCTGCCTCATCTACACCACTACCAAGTAATAAAGCAGTTAATTCTACTCCTAAAGTGTCCGCTAATTCTCTTCCTTTTCCAACTAATTGAAGTGCTACTTTTTGTAGTTCTCCATCTCTTTGTTCAGCAAATACCCATACGCCTTTGTAATCTGCTATGCTCATTCTAAACCCCTCCTATATATTAAATAACGTGTTTTTCTCTTAATTTTGAAATTGCATACGTTACTGCTTCTTTTACTGGTTTATTAACAATTTCTCCTGCACCCTTTGGTTCTTTTGTATGTGATCTCTTAACTTTTGTGCAAGAACCATTAAGTCCAAGTTTATCTTTCTCTACTTCTAAATCAGCAGCACTCCATATCTTAACTTCTTTTTTGAAAACTTCAAATATGTTCTTTATGTTCATATATCTTGGTTCATTTAATTCTTTTATAGCAGTTAACATACATGGAGTTTTAATTTTTGCTACTTCATATCCATCTTCCCAAGCTCTTCTAACTGTTAAAGTATCTCCGTCTGCATCAACTTTTTCTACATATGTTATCTGAGGTATATCTAATTTTTCTGCTATTTGAGGTCCAACCTGTGCAGTATCTCCATCTATTGCCTGTCTTCCTGCAAATATTAAATCATATTCTAAATTTTTAAGTGCTCCTGCCAATGCATAAGAAGTAGCTTGAGTATCCGCTCCTGCAAAAGCTCTGTCTGAAACCAATATTGCTTCGTCAGCTCCCATAGCTAGAGCTTCTCTAAGTGCCTCTTCTGCTTGTGGAGGTCCCATACTTACTACTGTAACTGTACCGCCTACTTTTTCTTTTAAAGCAATTGATTCTTCAAGTGCATTTCTATCATCTGGGTTTATTATTGATGGAACGCCTTCTCTTATTAATGTTCCTGTTTTTGGATCGATTTTAACTTCATTTGTATCTGGTACTTGCTTTAAGCAAACAACTATCTTCATTATGAACTCCTCCTATTTATTTAAATAAATTTGCTGCGATAACCATCTTTTGTACTTCTGAAGTTCCTTCATATATCTCAGTTATCTTAGCATCTCTCATCATTCTTTCTACTGGATAATCTTTAGTGTATCCATATCCTCCAAAGAGTTGTACAACCTTAGTTGTAGTTTCCATAGCTACAGTAGCTGCAGCTAACTTAGCTCTTGCAGCATCTACTGAATAAGGAACACCCTTATCCTTATTTACTGCTGCTTTGTAAACAAGATATTTTGCAGCTTGTATTTTAGTATCTAATTCAGCAGCATACCATGATAATCCTTGGAATTTGTAAAGTGCCTTTCCAAACTGTTTTCTTTCTTTCAAGTATGCAACTGCTTCATCTAAAGCACCTTCTGCTATACCTAATGCTTGGGATGCTATACCAATTCTTCCTCCATCAAGAGTCTTCATTGCTATACCAAAACCTTTTCCTTCTTTTCCTAACATATTTTCCTTTGGAACTACGCAATTCTCAAATATAAGCTCAGTAGTTGATGATCCTCTTATTCCCATTTTGTCTTCAAGTTTTCCTATTGAAAAACCAGGCATTCCCTTTTCAATTATGAATGCTGTTATTCCGTGATTTCCCTTGCTTCTATCTGTCATTGCAAATACTACGAAAGTATCTGCTGCTCCACCATTTGTGATGAATATTTTTTGTCCATTCAATATATAATTATCTCCATCTAAAACAGCTGTTGTCTGCTGTCCAGAAGCATCAGTACCTGCATTAGGTTCAGTTAAACCAAATGCTCCAAGTTTTTCTCCTTTTGCAAGTGGAATTAAGTATTTTTGTTTTTGTTCTTCTGTACCGAATTGATAAATAGGTGTTGCGCAAAGTGAAGTATGTGCTGAAACTATAACACCTGTTGTAGCGCAAACTTTTGAAAGTCCTTCTACTGTTAATATATAAGAGAGTGTGTCTCCACCTGCTCCGCCATACTCAACAGGAAATGGTATACCCAACATTCCATATCTAGCCATTTTTTCTACTGTTTCTTGAGGAAACCTTTCTGTTTCATCTACTTCTGCAGCTAGAGGTTTAACTTCAGTTTCTGCAAATTCACTTACCATTTGTTCTACAAATTGTTGTTCTCTTGTTAATGTAAAATCCATTTATTTTACCTCCTAAATAGTTTTCATACTAAATATAGCTTATATCTTTTTTTATATCATTCATTGTAAACCTTTATTTGTAAACCTTTAAAGAAAATAAAGATCACAATTTACTGAACCTAAGTTATTAATTATAATCTTAAATTTTATATTTAAGTTATTGACCTGATTTATACGATATCATCAATTACTTGTTTTTAAAAGATTTATCTCTCTTTTCTACAAATGCTGTCATTCCTTCTTTTTGATCTTCTGTAGCAAAACATTCCCCAAATACTTCTGCTTCATAAGCTACAGCTGTGTCTATATCGCACTGAATTCCTTGGTTTATAGCCGCTTTACATAATTGAACAGCTATAGGTGCATTACTAGCTATAGTATTTGCCAGATTTTTAACTTCTTCTAACAACTTATCTGGTTCAACTATTTTATTTACCAATCCTATTCTTAGAGCTTCTTCAGCATTTATTATTTGTGCAGTGTATATAAGTTCTTTTGCCATACCAACGCCTACTACTCTTGGAAGTCTTTGAGTGCCTCCAAATCCTGGAGTAATTCCAAGACCAACCTCTGGCTGACCAAACTTAGCTTTTGATGAAGCTATTCTTATATCACAAGCCAATGATAATTCACAGCCTCCGCCAAGTGCAAAACCATTTACGGCTGCTATAACTGGCTTATCTAATTTTTCCAATTTTCTAAATACTTTATTGCCAAGTGTCCCAAACTTTCTTCCCTGAACTGTATTGAGATCCTTCATTTCAGTTATGTCCGCTCCTGCTACAAAAGCCTTACCCGCACCAGTAAGTATCACAGCATACACATTTTCATCTGCAGCAATATTATCTACCGCAGCATCAATTTCCTTTAGTGTTTCTGAGTTCAAAGCATTTAATGCTTTAGGCCTATTTATTGTTAGCAAAGCTACCTTGCCATCCTTTTCAAGAATGATATTTTTGAATTCCATATTACTCCTCCCTCCTAAACCTTTTGAAAGCAACATTAACAAAGTATTGTTAATAATATCACAAATACACTTAAAAATAATTGAAGTTTTTCACTTCACTTCTTATTATATACCTTAAGCTTATATATTTCAATAATAAATTAGCACAAATATCAAATAAATTTTATTTAATATTTTATTTTAACATTTACAGTAAAAACATACACCTTTAGGTTTTACTCTATATCATTTAAAAGACAACTCAACGTCAGTAAACTATCACTTAAATGAACATTTTCCACCTTCACATCTTCTGGTACAATAAGATCCACTGGAGCAAAATTCCATATACCCTTCACTCCATTTTTGACCAAAATATTACAAACCTTCTGGGCATTATTGCTAGGCACACATATTACACCTATGTCTATAGCATTTTCTTTCAGGTAGTCAGCTAAATAATCTATGTCTCTTATCTCTATATCCCTAATTCTAATACCTATAAGTTTTGGATTTATATCAAATATAGCTTTTAATTCAAAACCCAGTTTTTCAAATCTAGTATAATTAGATATAGCTTGACCTATATTACCTGCTCCTATTATAACTTCTCTATACAATTTTGTAAGTCCAAGTATATTACATATTTGACTGTATAATTCACTTACATTGTATCCATATCCCTGTTGACCAAAATCTCCAAAGCAATTTAAATCTTGCCGTATTTGAGAAGCTGTAAATCCTATTTTTTCACTTAACTCTTTTGAAGATATTCTATCTACGTCATTTCTCATTAAATTATCTAAATATCTATGATATTTGGGCAATCTCTTTATGACAGACATTGATATATCTTTTTTCTTATCCATACCGCACCTCATATCTATAACTATATGTTTTAATTATATATTAAAATAAATTCTACTATAATTCCATTTTATCATTATATAGTATTATCTAATTATAACATATGTTAATACTCTCTTTTTTATTATTTTGTATTTTTATTAAGGTTTTTCAATTTTATAATACCCATATTATATATATTATGTAAATCATTATTATATTCTAAATAAGGTCTACAAAAAAATCTCTTTACATAGTAAAATATTAATAAGTTAAGGAAGGTGTTATTCTATGATCATTTTAAGCTGTAAAAATATTCATAAGAACTATGGAATAGATGTTATATTAGAAAATGTAACTTTCAATATAAATGAAGGAGACCGAGTAGCACTAATAGGACCAAACGGAGCCGGCAAGTCTACCCTATTTCAAATTCTAACAAATAAGATAAGCCATGACAGTGGAGAGCTATTTGTAGATAAAACTAAAACCATAGGCTATTTAACCCAACATCTATCACTAGATTCTTCAAATACAATATACGATGAAATGCTTACTGTATTTCAAGATATAATTGACTTAGAAAATAAATTAATTAAGCTGGAAACTTTAATGAACGAGCCCTATAATTCTAAAAATGAAAACTATCAAAATAAATTGATTGATAATTATACCATATGTTCAGAACTCTATAGAAACAGAGGCGGGTATACCTATAAAGCAGAAATAAATAGAGTCCTAGCAGGTCTAGGCTTTTCTCAGAATGAATTTTGTGATTCCATAAACATAATAAGTGGAGGGAAAAAAACACGGGTTGCCCTTTGCAAATTGCTATTAACAAAACCTGACATACTCTTATTAGATGAACCTACCAATCATTTGGATTTGGAAGCTATAGAATGGCTAGAAGAATACTTAAAGGCCTACAAAGGAACTATAATTATAATTTCCCACGACAGATACTTCTTAGATACCATAACACACTCAACTATGGAACTTATAAACGGTCATGTGAATTTTTACAATGGAAATTATACTACTTCTCTGGAACTAAAAAAGAAAAACTATGAAATTCAATTAAAAGCATATAACATACAACAAACAGAAATAAAAAAACAAGAAGAAATTATTGAAAAGTACAGATCTTTTAATAGAGAAAAAAGTATCAAGGCAGCAGAAAGCCGACAAAAAATGTTAGATAAACTGGATAGAGTACCCCCTCCCGATAAAGACATAAAAATTAAAAATATAATATTTAAAGCTCAAATAAATAGCGGCAATGACGTACTCTACGTGGAAAACCTAAGTAAAAGTTTTGATGAAAAATTACTATTTAAAAATTTAAATTTTCAAATAAGAAAAGGCGAGAAAACAGCATTTATCGGTAAAAATGGTTGTGGTAAAACTACCCTCTTTAAAATAATCCTTGGGCAAATAAAAGACTATACAGGAATTTATAAATTGGGTAAAAATGTTGTAATAGGCTACTATGACCAGGAACAATCTGATTTAGACCCTGAAAAGACTATCATAGACGAAGTGTGGACCAGATTTCCTGAGCTTACCACTACAGAAATTAGAAATGCTTTAGCCAGTTTTCTATTTACAGGGGATGATGTATTTAAGAAAATTTCACCCTTAAGCGGTGGAGAAAAATGTAGAATAAATCTATTAAAACTTATGCTGTCTAAATCCAATTTTTTACTTTTAGACGAACCTACAAATCATTTAGATATAGCTTCCCGCGAAGCTTTAGAAGAGGCTTTACTAGATTACGATGGTACTATACTGGTAATATCTCATGACAGATACTTTTTAAATAAATGCATAAGTAAAATATATGAATTAAGTCAAACTGAGACAAAAGAATATTTAGGCAACTATGTTTACTATACAGAAAAGAAAAAAAATCCATTGAGATTTGAGGAGGAAGTAAGTACTTCAAAAACTAAAACTCAAATATATCAGGAGAAAAAAAGAAAAAAAGAACTAGAAAAAAACAAACGAAAAAAGAATCTTGAGATAAAAACTATAGAGGAAGAAATATCAAAGTTAGAAGATTATATATTAAAATTACAGGAAAAATTATGTCTAGAAGAAGTTTATTCTGATTCTAAAAAAAGCAGTGAAATACACAAGCAGATTTTAGCTGCACAAAAAGAAGTGGAAACTTTATATAGCACATGGGAAGAAATGTTTTAAGGTATTTATTCATATTATTGTATATACAATTGTGCAGGTTTGAATTTAATTACATATCTACCATTTCTCCTGCACAATTGTTACTATAACTCCCCACCGCAGTATGGGCAAAATGCAAAAGAGTTATTTGTGTGGTTAAATTCCCCGCCACAGTATGGGCAAAATAACATTGCCTTTTTAAATCTAAAGTTTGTATTGCCATGTTTAGTCTGATATTTTAATATAGCCTTATTTATTACCTCAGAAAGTTTTTCCTCATCTATAGGTGTATTTATAATATCATCTACACCCTTTCCTGTAAAAGCTCCTGGATTTATTTTATCACAAGATGAAAGTATACAAGCAATATTAGGTCTTTCAGCTTTTATTTTTTCTATAAGCTTGTCTCCGGTAATATCCTTCATTACAAAGTTAACTATGATAACGTCGGGATTAAACTTATTAATTTTTGAAGATGCACCGTATTCATTAGAAACTTCTACTTCATATCCTATATTTATTAACTTATCCTTCATAATGATGCTTTCAAATTTACAATCGTTTACCAATAGTATTCTTTTCATGGTTTCACCACCATATCTCTTAATATACTCTATATATTAAATCATAAGCTGCTATTTTTCAACCTAAATTTTAGCATTAATTACATCAAGTGATTCTTAGGTTCAGGTGGAGTTTGCTCATAAGTAATGCTTTTCTCCATCTGAACCTTATTAACAGTATTCTTAGTGTCTTTAGCACTTAGAATACGTTATCCTTTAGGGGAAGAACTTATCCAGGCGTGTAGCAGTGCTTATCCCTCACTTTGAAGAAAATGGGGGTATTAGCAATGGTAGCGTTCGGATAAATGAAACCTATATTATACTTATCTTCATTTTTAATTCTAAGTATGTAAGTACCCTGAAAAACTTGTGGAATTTACTTATTTTCTATATTTTTTAACTTTTTCCTCCATAGTAATTCTACCCGGTTTATAATCTATCTTTACCACAGATACTACCCTTGACGCACCATATTCTATACATATTTTCTGTGCAGCTTCTACTATTCTTAAAAGTTCACTCAGTTCACCTTCCATGGTAGTCTCCATGGGCCCTACCTCATACTTCACCCCACAAGAATCTATATATTCTATAACTTTGTCTACCACTTTATATAAATTTATTTCCTCCACTACAGGCAAAACCTGTATGCTCACATTTGTCAATACCATAAGTCCCTCCTCCAAAATCACTTATATTTAAGTAAAATTATATTCAAATATGGATTTCAGTTTGAATAAATTTAATCCACAATGTATTAAAAAAATTTTTTACACTGTGGATTTTTATACTTATATCCTTTTAGAAAAGCTTATTCAAATAAATTCACTAAATCTTTAAATACATCTTTATCTTCGCGTATTTTCTGTTCATTTCCCATAACACATACATTATTTTTATCCATAATATGAGAAATCAAATCTGCAAAAGCAACTATGTCTTCCTCTTTAGTATTTAATATTTCTTCTCTTTCCTTTTCCGAATCTTCGTAACTCACATGCTTTATATTATATTCTGTAGCACGCTCTCCTTTCATAGAAGGTGATAGTGGAAAGTCTAAATCTGATATAGTTCCTATTATATATTTAGTCATCTGCCTGGTATCCGCTTTAAAATTTCTAAAAAATTCTCCTGCATTATTATAGACCTCAATAGTACGCTTTAAATTAGGATCTCTATAGGATGTAAAAAATGCATTTCCATTTTTCTGAAAAGAAGCAAAACTTCCATAAGCTCCTCCTTGAACTCTTATCTGGTTCCACAAATACTCATAGTTAGCTATAGCTTTTAAAACTAACATTCTTCCGCTGTAGGAATACCCAAGATCCATGTAATTATATGCTTTTGCCACATATTGAACTTTGGAAGAAGTTATAAGTCCTTCATTTTTAGCCTGTAAATTAAATTTATACTCCACTTTAGGTATTTCTTCATTCTTTAATTGAAAAAGTAAATTATCTATTATGTTTTCAAAAGCATTATAATCTTTTTCTTCACAGGTTACATTGATAATTAAATTTTTCTTATTAAATACCTTATCGGAAACCTCTTTTAGATTTTTACTTATCTCCTCTACCTTATCTCCAAAATTCTTTTCTAAATTACATATAAATTTATAGAACTCTAATCCTCCTAATATATCTTCATATTTACTCATAGGTGAAAAATATGAACATACATGGTTTGCAACTACTATATGTCCCCTTTGAAACATAGTCATTTCCATTCTAGATTTAGTTTCCTGGATTATCTCCTTCAATCTCTTTTTTTCATCAAACTTAGTATGATTCATTATATCTTCTAATATTGAAACTAATTTTTCCAGATTATTTGCCAAAACCTTTGACCTAACTACAAATTTAGGATAAAATTCTTTATTACTTTTATTTTCTCCGAATATCTGTGGCGAATAACCTATTCCTCCGGTGTATATATTTATTTCCTTGGTAAGATCTTCATAGTTATAATTTTCCGTACTGACTTTTCCAAGTACAGCACTTAAAAGTGATATATATGGTATTAAATTTTCTTCTAATCCTTGAGTATCAAAATATGAGTTTACATAATAAATACCATTTGTAAATATGGGATAAAACAATAACTTTACCTTATCTTTATTCTTTTCCACAAGTTCCAGTTTTTTAGGCTTTGGATCTATATCCGATATGCCTAAAAGAGGTATTTTCATCAAATCTTCCTTACTGTCTCTAATACTTTGTCTTTCTTTTAATTTCAAAGTATCTTTAATTATCTCATCTATTTCATCATCTGAAATACTTTTCTTAAAATCCTTTAATTTCTTACTTAAGGCAGCTTCTCTTTCTTCCGCTAATCCCTTTTCTGGTTTAACTATTACCATGGAGCTGTGGTTATTTCCCAAAATATACTTATCTATAAGATTTTCAAAATAGTTATTGTTCATTTGTGATTTTATTTTATCTAATACTGACTCATAAGTAAGATGTACCCATGGTTCTTCATCATATAACCAACTGTCCATACACTTCATTCCATATATTAATCCTTTAGGATATCCTTTATAATCCGCCTCTCTGAGCTGAAATTCCTTTATATTTATAGAGGCCTCCACCAATTTTTTATCAATGCCATTATTTACAATATCCTTTAAAGTCTTTTCCACCAATTCTTTAAACTTATTCTTCTCACTCTCATTGGAATTTTTAACTACTATTCCGAATATAGGTTGAAGCATACTAGCTTCAAATACTCCAAATACATCTTTTCCTATATTGGCATTAATTAAAGCTTTTTTAAGTGGAGAAGAAGGTGTTTCTAAAAGTAAATGTTCCAGTATATCAAAGGCTAAGTATAGTTCGTTATCTACAACTTTCCCTATTGAATAATTGATACTCAAAAAAGTTTTATCTTCTTCTTTCTCAGCGCTTGAAATTGGATACTTTATCAGCATTTCTCTCTGGGAATCAAAAGGAGTTTGCTCTAATATTATAGAATCCACAGATCTTTTGCTAAAATTACTTAAATACTCTCTATCTATAAATTCCAGTTTCTCCAGTATATCCATATCTCCATATAAATATATATAGCTATTAGACGGATGATAATATTTACTATGAAATGTTAAAAACTGCTGTTGGGTTAGCTCCGGTATTATATCTGGATCTCCCCCAGATTCCACACCATACTGGGTATCTGGATATAGGGATTCTGATATTTTCCTAAACAATATAGATTCTGGAGATGAAAAAGCTCCCTTCATCTCATTATAAACTACCCCTTTATAAGTTATTTCCTTATCTTTACTATCCAGCTCATAATGCCATCCTTCCTGCATCATAATTTCTGGATACTTATATATATTAGGATAAAAAGTTGCATCTAAATATACATCCATAAGATTTAAAAAATCTTTATGGTTCACACTAGCTACAGGGTACATAGTTTTATCAGGAAAAGTCATTGCATTTAGAAAAGTGTTAAGGGAACCCTTTACCAATTCCACAAAAGGCTCTTTCACCGGAAATTTTCTAGAACCACATAATACAGAATGTTCAAGTATATGTGGAACTCCTGTACTGTCATCTGGTGGAGTCCTAAAGCTTATTGAAAATACTTTGTTATCATCTTCATTTTGCAAATAAAATAATCTGGCACCACTTTTTTCATGTTGAAAAAGCATTCCTATAGAGTTTATTTCCTCTATATTTTTTTTCTTTAATAGTTTAAAACCACTGTATATTTTTCCTAAATCCATATTTAAATTCTCTCCTATAATTTTATATATTGCAGTATTATTATTAACTAAAGTTTTTATTACTTCTTTACAAAACTATGAAATATTTATGTGCATTTATTTAAACATCAAAACTTAAAATAATCATTAATTTAAGAAGTTAAAACTATAGTTATATTATATAATTTACTTTTATTGTTTAATCCATTCTTTTAATTTATCATAACACTGTGATGCTTCTTTATACCCCTGATTGTATAATTCTACAAGCTTATTTTTATTCCTTTCTATTCTTCTAACCTTTAAACTTTCTTCAGGTCTCATAACAAATGCCTTGCCTTCCTCCTCTAATTTATCTATATATGACAAAGTATTATTATACTTTTTATATCTATCAAACATAGCATTTACCAGGCCTTTATGCTTGGAATATATTCTTCGTGCCAAAAATTTCATCTTAAAAGACCTTTTTACATAACCCTTATTCCTAGTTAAGATAATTACATTTTTATTATTTCCGTCTTTTATAGACTTCTTTATAGGTATTGGATCTGAAACCCCTCCATCTAATAAATTCAATCCTCTGAACTTTACCATAGGGGCCATAAAGGGAAGACTAATAGAAGCTTTTATGACATCAAATATATCTTTATTCTCACATTCACTTTTTTCGAAATATACTGGTTTACCATTGTCACAATCCGTAACAGTCACCACGAATTTCTCCTTGGCCCTGTTAAAAGAATCCATATCGAATATTTCTAACCTATTTGCTAACTCATCAAATATAAAATCTGTTCCAAATATGCTCTTTTTCAATATTAAGTTTCTATAGCTTAAATATCTAGGATCGCCTACGTAATTAATATTTATATTCTTATTTCTACCCTTTTGTCTTGAAATATATGAGGATGCATTGCAGGCTCCCATGGAAACTCCTATAACATATGGAAAATATAAATTTTTTTCCATGAAAAAGTCTAGCACTCCCGCAGTATATAATCCTCGCATACCTCCTCCTTCTAAAACCAAACCTATATCTTCCATGTATTCTCCACCTCGTTTAACAATAATTTTATATCCTCAGATCAAAAATTTTATCTTATCTATAATTATATTAAAATAACCATTTTTAGTATAACAAAATAACTTGATGATCAAATATCCTTTATTATGAAACTTTTATTGTTAATATATTTTAACATAACTAGTTAAGTTAGTGAAGTTATGCCAAAGTTAAACTTTATAGAAAATATATAAGACATCTTACAAAAAATAAAAAAGAGCGCCGTTAGAAACTTCTCAATTGGAAAAATTTTTAACAGCACTCTATTTACATAATCAAGTCACAATACTATTTTAATTTAACTAAAAGTTCACCAGTTTTAACTCTTTGACCTTCTTTTACAAAAACTCCTTCAACAACACCCGAAACAGTTGAAGTAACGTTAGTTTCCATCTTCATTGCTTCTATTACAATTAAAGTCTGTCCTTCTTCAATTTCATCTCCTGCTTTTGCAATTACTTTAATAACACTCCCAGGTATACTTGCTCCTATCTCTTTTTCATTGTCTTCATCAGCCATAACTGCTGCACTTTCCTGAACTGCAGCCCCCCCAGCGAAAGCTAACTTATCTTTTACCTGTATGTCCCTCTTATTTCCATTAACCTCAAATACCAAGAACCTGCATCCTTCAGAATTAACTTTGGTAATGTCAAGCAGCTGCATAAATAAGCTCTTTCCGTCACCTATTTCAACTTCACACATTTCTCCTTCAGTAAGTCCATAGAAAAATACATCACTTTCCATACGGCTAAGATCGCCATATTCGTTTATAAATTTCAAATAATTCTCAAATACATCAGAATAAAGAGCATAACTTAAAAGTTCTTTCTTATTAAACTTTCTCTTAAACTTTTTAGTTAAATATTCTTCTATCTTTTCAAAATCCTCAGGTGGAAGAAATTCTCCTGGCCTTCCATTTAGAGGTTCCTCTCCCTTTAATACTAATTTTTGTAATTTCTCAGGCAATCCTCCCATAGGTTGGCCCATCATGCCTTGGAAATATGAAACTGTAGAATCAGGGAAATTCAAACTTTTTCCTTTTTCATATATAGTATTTTCATCTAAGTTATTCTGCACCATAAATATAGCTAAATCTCCTACCATTTTAGAAGAAGGGGTAACCTTAACTATATCTCCTACCAAGGCATTTACTTTTTTATACATTTCTTTTATGTCCTCAAATCTATCACCAAGCCCAAAACTTTCAACTTGAGGTTTCAAGTTAGAATACTGCCCCCCTGGAATTTCGTATTTGTATATTTCTGCAGTACTAGATTTAAGACCGGATTCAAATTGACTATATACAGGCCTTACATCTTCCCAATAATTAGCTAATTTTTGAAGATTATCTGGATTAAGACCAGTATCTCTTTCTGTATTTTGTAATGCTGCTACCACAGAATTTAATGCAGGCTGGCTTGTAAGTCCTGACATACTATTAAATGCAAGATCCACTACATCCACTCCTGCTTGAGCTGCCATAAGTATAGTTGCCACTCCATTACCTGTTGTATCATGAGTATGAAGGTGTATTGGTATAGATATTTCGTCTTTAAGAGCCTTTATAAGTTCATATGCTGCATAAGGTTTTAATAATGCAGACATGTCTTTTATTCCTAAAATATGAGTTCCAGTCTTTTCTATTTCCTTAGCTAAATTTACATAATATTTTAAATTATACTTAGTTTTACTGCTGTCAAGTATATCTCCTGTATAGCACATACATGCCTCTGCTATTTTACCTTCTTTTAATACCTGATCTATAGCAACTTCCATTCCTTTTAGCCAATTTAATGAGTCAAATATTCTAAATACATCAATACCGGATTTTGCAGATTCTGTTATATAATCTCTTATAACATTATCTGAATAATTCTTATATCCTACTGCATTAGCTCCTCTTAAAAGCATTTGGAATAATACATTAGGTACTTTTTCTCTAAGCTTTTCAAGTCTCTCCCATGGACATTCTTTTAAGAATCTATATGCTACGTCAAAAGTTGCTCCTCCCCACATTTCCATGGAAAACAAGTCGCCAGCTAAAACTGACTGAGCATCTGCTATTTTCATCATATCTCTAGTTCTAACTCTAGTTGCCATAAGGGATTGATGAGCATCTCTCATAGTAGTATCTGTAATCAAAAGCTTATTCTGGGATTTTATCCACTTAACTAGTCCTTCTGGACCTTGTTCATCTAATATCTGTTTTGTACCTTTTGACTTAAGGCTTACATCTACCTTAGGAACCACCGGTACATTAAATGATGGCTTTTTCCCACGGGTTTCATTTACTACCTTTTCTCCTATGTATTTCATTATACTAAGCTCTGCATCAAGCTTCGGAGTTATATTAAATAGCTCTGGAGTATCTGCAATAAAATTAGTGTCGCATTCTCCTTTAATAAATCTTTCATGTTTTAACACATTAATTATAAAATCACTATTAGTTTTTACTCCAGATATAATAGTTTCCTTTATAGAACGTACTGACTTTCTTATAGCATCTTCAAAGGTTCTTGCCCATGATATATTTTTTACCAGCAAACTGTCATAATAAGGGCTTATAACAGCTCCTGTAAATCCATTACCTCCGTCAAGTCTTATACCAAAACCAGAACCAGTTCTATACATATCAATTCTTCCAGTATCTGGAGCAAAATTATTTAATGGATCTTCTGTGGTAATTCTACACTGAATAGCGTATCCATTCAGCTTTATGTCATCTTGAGATTTTATTCCTATTTCTTTAGAACCAAGCTCGTACCCTTCAGCAACAAGTATTTGGCCTTGAACTAAATCTATTCCAGTAACCATTTCGGTTACTGTATGCTCTACCTGAATTCTGGTATTCATTTCTATAAAATAGTGATTTCCATGTTTATCTACTAAAAATTCCAAAGTACCTGCACTTCTATATCCTACAGTTCTTGCAATCTTCAATGCATCTTCACATATCTCTTTTCTTTTTTCATCTGATAACGCTATAGATGGTGTGAATTCTATTACCTTCTGATGCCTTCTTTGTATAGAACAGTCTCTTTCATATAAATGAATCACATTTCCATGTTTGTCTCCAAGAATCTGAACTTCTATGTGCTTTGGACTTTCAATATACTTTTCAATAAATATATCTTCTGATCCAAATGCTTTTTTAGATTCACTTTTAGCGCTATTATAGGATTCTAAAAGATCTTTTTCTTCCCTTACTATTCTCATTCCTCTGCCGCCGCCGCCAGCAGCTGCTTTAACCATAACAGGATATCCACAATATTTAGCAAATTCTAAAGCCTGTTCTTCTGTTCTTATAGGTTCCTGTATTCCCGGTATTGTAGGCACCTGTGCCTTTTTAGCAACAATTTTTGATTTTATCTTGTCTCCAAGCATTTCCATCATAGATGAAGTAGGTCCTATAAATTCGATACCTGCTTGTTCACACTTTCTCGCTAGTTCAGGATTTTCTGCTAAAAATCCATATCCTGGATGTATTGCATCAACGTTTTTAGTTAGAGCTATATTTATTATTTCATCAATATCCAAATATGCTTCAATAGGGCCTTTCTCACTATTTAACAGATAAGATTCATCTGCCTTAGTTCTAAATAAAGCTCTCTTGTCTTCCTTTGAATATATGGCAACAGTAGTAATTCCTAATTCTTCACATGCTCTAAATATTCTTATGGCAATTTCTCCTCTATTGGCTACAAGAACTCTCTTAAACTTACTTGCCAAGTCCATCATCCCCTCTTATAAAAAATATATATTTTGCATATTTATTAACAGCTAGTATTAAATTTAGACAATATAGTACTATTATATATAAGTATTAAAATTATTTCAATTGAATTTTATTTTTTTTATCCTTGCATATATTAATTATAACTAATTACTCCAAAATGTCCCTGTGTTATACATACTGCATTATACTTAAGCAAACTTATAGTTTTATTCCTTACTGCCTAAAGTTATAAATCAAAGTAACATTTGCAACTTCTTTTCATATAAAAAATCAATCTCAACACAAATTATTATATATCTTATAATAGCTTTTGTAAATAGTGTATTATATATAACAATTATGCTACTCTATATTATATTATATTAAAATATTATTATAATAATAACATATATCACATTAAATTTAATGTGATATATGTTACTTTTTCTTGAATTATTTTAATATAAATCTTGCAATAAAGCTACAGTATTTGCATATTATCTTTCTCCTAACTTTAAATTTGGAATAGCATTTAAAGTTAAAGAACTTGTATTTCCCCTTATATACTCAAAATAAGCTGCACTTCCTATCATAGCCGCATTATCGGTACAAAGTACAGGCTCAGGAAATAAAACCTCCACCTTATTTTTGTTTCCTTGATTTTTAAAGGTTTCCCTAAGACATGTATTGGAAGCCACCCCACCTGCCACAGCTATTTTATTTACATTCTTTAATTTACATGCCCTAAATGCATTATCTGCCAGGAAAGTAACTACAGCTTTCTGAAAAGACGCTGCTACATCAGCCTTATTTATATGCTCTTTTTTCATTTCTTTTTGATTTAAATAATTAAGTACTGCTGATTTTAACCCGCTAAAAGAAAAATCCAATGAATTGTTATCATGAAAATTTGCCCTTGGAAACTTAATGGAATCTGGATTCCCTTGCCTAGCTATTTTATCAACTTTAGGTCCCCCTGGATATCCAAGACCAATAGCTCTTGCAACTTTATCATATGCTTCTCCTGCCGCATCATCCCTGGTTTGACCTAGCACTTCAAATTTTCCATAATCCTTCATATACACTAAATAAGTGTGTCCTCCAGATACTACTAGGCATACAAAAGGTGGTTTTAAACTCTTATACTGTATAAAATTTGCACTTATATGGCCTTCTATATGATTTACTCCTATTAAAGGTTTATTCAAGGCATAAGCCAATGCCTTTGCATATTGAAGTCCTACAAGAAGTGCACCTACAAGTCCAGGACCATAAGTAACTCCTATTGCATCTATATCTTTAAATGTTATTCTAGCTTCTTCTAAAGCTTGTTGTACTACTATACTTATAACTTCTATATGCTTTCTTGAAGCTACCTCTGGTACTACCCCTCCAAATTTTTTATGAGTATCTATTTGCGAAGATATTATATTAGACAATACATCTCTACCATTAACTACTATAGCTGCAGAAGTTTCGTCACAGCTGCTTTCAATAGCGAGTATTTTTACATCTTTATCCATAACCTTTTTACCTTTCTATGTTATCTAACTGTACTTATTTTAGTATTAGTTTCTTAAAAACACAAGTTAATACATTAAAATCCCCCACCCATAACAAATGAAATTATGATATATTTATTATTAAATAACTAATTAATAATACTGGAGATAAAAAAATGAATAAACCTTATGCAAAAATAGTTATTAACGGTTCCCCTATATCAAAATCAAATTTTAAATTATTCAACATACGTGGAAGAGCTATATTACCTTACAATTCTGGAAAGTACCACGATAGATATGCTTTATATGAAGAACAAATAGCCTATGAATGCAGAAATCAAAATCCTGGAATAGTTATATCTGAATCTTTAATAGCTCTGCTGAAAGTATATTATAAAAGTGCAAAAAGGCACCCTGATACAAATAATATAACGAAAAGTATATTTGACGGAGTTGAAAAAAGCGGATTAATAGTAAATGATGCTCAAATACGCAAAATAATTATAGAAGAATTTTATGATAAAAATAACCCCAGATTCGAATTGGAACTATTTGGGGAAAGTTCTTATAATATAGAATATAAAATTTCAGAAAATGATATAATAGAAGAACCTATAAATTACTCATCACCTCCCAACAAGAAAGACAAACTTAAAAGTCCAAAAAAAGTATTAAATTTTAGTGGACAACATATTAAAACCAAATGTGAAATTTGCGGAAAAACAGTACATCAAGATGATACAATATCCGCAAATAAAGGCAAAACCATAATTTGTAAGCAATGTTTTAACAAACTATTCAAATAACTGCATAAAAATATACATAGATTTGCTTCCATGTTATGTGAAAAAATTTATGTATATTTCTATTTTGTGAAAAAACTATCAATTATCTTCTCTGCCATTTTCTTTTCTATATTGGCCTTTACAATTAACATAATCACAATTATTATAAGCTGAGCCACATCCTCTTCCCCTTTAAATTGGGGTTTAGCTTCAATCCCTGGCTCTTTGCTATCATCTTCTATGCTTAAATCATTGAACATTCCAATTTTATACTGAAAATCCTTTGTAAAATTTTGCACTTCACATTTCTCTATTTTTAAAAAGTTTTCATATATATTATTTAAATCTTCTTTATGATCTTCTCCTGCCAGTATAGATTTTACTATGGGAGAAAATAATCTTTCTATATCACTTATAGATAAAATTTGTTTTAAATAATATGTCAATATAATTAATATAATATGCTGTTTAGAATATTTTTTCTTTTTAGGAGGCATAAGTATTCCTGATTTAGTATAATTATTTATCATAGTTTTAGTAAGAGTACTTTCTCCTTCTTTCCTTTTTAAATATCCTAACTTTTCTTCAATAAGGGTAGTAACCTGATCCATATATAAATCTATATCTGGTATATTCTCAAGTTTTAACTGTGTAAAATCACCAAACTCCCCTATCAATTTTTCCAGTGTATTTTCATCCATACAATATCCTCCTAGTTTCACCACAAGTATAGATCAGCTTTCATTGTTAGTATTATAACACACTCCAATATATTAAAAAGTTTCCTTCAATATTCTCTCTGTACCTTTATTGTTATTTGTTTACAGTTTGGGTATTTTTCCAATATCTCCTTATTAAATTTAACTTCTTCCATCTCTGCTGGAGTAAGTATTTTCTTTTTAAGGTGTATCTCTCTAATGCCATCAAAATATACTGATATAAACCTATCTTTAAATACATTTGCAACCCTAAACATAATATTTATTGTTTTTTCTACGTTTTCAGCATTTATATACTGTGGAACTGTATACTTAACTCCATCAAGAGCTAAAACTTTTATTTTATTTCCATTAAACTTTTTACCTTTTACATACTTTACTGCATTTTTCCCTGCATTTATACTTTCTAAAGTAACATTGTCAACTAAATCGTGGACATGAAGTACATTACCGCATGCAAACATTCCATCTACATTGGTAGCTAAACTCTCATCTACTACAGGCCCCCCAGTTATATTGGATAACCTCACCCCAGCACTTCTTGGAAGTTCATTCTCTGGAAATAATCCTACAGATAAAAGTAAAGTATCGCAAGGAATATATTCCTCAGTACCTCTAATAGTTCTCCTGTTTCTGTCTACCTGAATGACAGTTACTCCTTCTACCCTGTCCTTTCCCTTTATATCTATTATAGTATGATTTAATTTCAAAGGAATTTTAAAATCATCCAGACACTGTATTATATTTCTTTTAAGTCCACTGGAATAGGGCTGCCTCTCTATTACTGCTTTAACTTTTCCACCTTCTAATGTAACTCTCCTGGCCACTATGAGCGCTATATCTCCAGAACCCAGTATTACAATTTCTTTTCCGGGCATATACCCTTCTAGGTTTATAAATTTCTGGGCAGAACCTGCCGTAAATATACCCGCACATCTGCTTCCTGGTATATTCATAGTACCCCAGGGTCTCTCCCTACAGCCCGTAGATAAAATTATAGCTTTAGCTTTTATCTGAATTATACCGTCTTCCTCATTTACAGCAGTTATAATCTTATTTCTACTTAAATTAAATACCGTAGTATTTAATTTATATGGAATTTTCATATATTTTACTTTGTCAATAAATTTTCCGGCATATTCTGGACCTGTCAGTTCTTCTTTAAAGATATGAAATCCAAATCCGTTATGAATACATTGATTTAATATTCCTCCCAGCTGGTTCTCCCTTTCAAGTATTAATATATTATCTATACCTTCTTCTTTGGCGGTTATAGCTGCTGCGAGCCCTGCCGGTCCTCCGCCTATTATTACTACATCATACTTTTGCATATATATAACCTCCAATCATTCTAAATTTATCAAGTGATCCTTAGATTTATGTGGAGTTTGCTTATATAGTAATCAAAAAAATTCCACACCATATATTACTTTATCATATTTTATGCTAAAAAAACTAATATTTAAAAAAGAGTCTATTTAAGACTAATATCTCAAAATTTGACTCTCTTTAGCACATATAATACTTTTTTAATTTCTATAAGTTGTTTTGATGTCTACACGCTTTTACAATATGTTGTGCCAATATAGAAGAAGTGACTGATCCTACTCCCCCTGGAACTGGCGTTATAACCGGATCCTTTAATTCACAGCTTTCCATATCTACATCTCCATATAGATTTCCATATTCGTCTACATTTATTCCTACATCTATAACTACAGCTCCATCCTTAATATACCTTGAATCTATCATTTTAGCTTTTCCTATGCCTACTATCAATATATCTGCCTGGGAACAAACTTTTGATAAATCAACAGTTTTTGAATGGCATATTGTAACTGTGGAATTTTTATTTAAAAGCAACATTGACATTGGCTTTCCAACTACCATACTCCTTCCAATCACTACAGAAAGCTTTCCTTCTATAGAAATATTGTAATACTTCAGTATTTCCATAACTGCACAGGGCGTACAAGGTGCAAAACCAGTATTATCTTCTGACATTATCTTAGCTAAATTTATAGGATTGAAACAATCTACATCTTTTTCAGGTTCAATTATATATTTTATAATACTTTCATCTAAGTGTTCTGGTAAAGGTCTAAATACCATTATCCCATTTACACTTTTATCTTCATTGAACTTCTTTAATTCCTGAATAAATTGATTTTGTGATACATCCTCCGGCAATTCTTTAACATATACCTTTATTCCAATTTTACTACATATTTTTAATATTCCCTTTTCATAAGCAAGGTCATTTCCCTTTGCTCCAACCCTTATTATAACAACGTTAGGAATAACACCCTGTATTTTCAAATTACTTACTTCTTTAATCAAAGTCTCAGTTATAGCATCTGCCACAGGTTTACCTTTAATTATTCGCCCCACACTTATACTCTCCTTCATATTTAAAATTCACTGCACAATAAATTACAATTCACATACAAATATATTAATAATAAAAATACAACATTCTTATTTAGAAAGTATCTGTACCACCTTACTGTACACTTTATCTGCAACTTCAATACCTTCTTCAACTAAAGGTTTTATTTCTGATTTTATCTTCTCAACATACTCCGCATCCTTTATGGAATTTATGTTGATTATCACGTTTAGTTCTGCTGCAATAATTGAAGCTCTTAGACACTGGACACCCACTCCTACATCGCTTATCACAAGTTTTGAACAATTATCCACTAAAGCTTCATGAAGTTTAATTGCATTATAGGCTTGCCTAATAATATTTACAGGAACTTCACACGCATCTTTTAAACACTTCTCCAAAGTTTCTTCCTTTAGTCTTTTCTCCTGTTCTGTATATTTTGGCATTCCGTATGCCCTAGAAAGGGGAAGAAAACATTTTGCATCTTCATCAGCCATATTCAAAAGTTTTTCCTGCAGCTCATAAGTCTTTTTCAATATAGATTCTAATTTTTTTTCATACTCCTCATATTTCTTCTTTCCTATAGTAAGATTGCAAGCCATGCTCCCAAGTGCCATTCCTATAGATCCTACAAGAGCCGCTGCACTTCCTCCACCTGGAACTGCAGCTTTTGACCCAAGAACTTCTACAAAATCAATACAACTTTTATCTGCTAGCTTCATGCTACTCCTCCTGAAAATACTTAAAATAATCCACTTATTACACCATTTTCATCTACATCTATTTTTTCAGCTGCAGGAACCTTCGGAAGTCCTGGCATCTTCATTATTGAACCGGTTATTGCAACTACAAAACCTGCTCCAGCAGAAACTGTAACTTGTCTTACTGTAATTTTAAATCCTGTTGGCCTTCCAAGTTTATTTTGATCATCCGTTAAAGAATATTGAGTCTTTGCTATACACACCGGGGTTTTTCCAAAACCCAATCTTTCTAATTCATCAATTTCTTTCTCTGCCTGGCTTGTAAAATTAACATCATCAGCACCATATATTCTTTGAGCTATGGTTCTTATCTTATCTCTAATTGGCAATTTTTCATCATAGGCAAATTCAAAATCATTTTTATCCTCATCTATTAGCCTGAGTACCTCCTTAACAACTTCTATTCCGCCTTCACCGCCCTTTGCCCAAACTTCCGATAACCTTACATTCACTTCAAATTCTCTGCATTTATCTTCTACCAGCTTAAGTTCAGCTTTTGTATCTGTTGGAAATGCATTTAATGCCACTACTGCAGGTAATTTAAATACCTTGGTTATATTTTCAACATGCTTTAATAGATTTGGAATACCTTTTTCAAGAGCCTCCAAGTTTTCATTATTTAACTCAGTCTTTGATACTCCGCCATTGTATTTTAAAGCCCTCACTGTAGCAACTATTATTATTGCATCTGGTTTTAATCCTGCCATTCTGCATTTAATATCCAAGAATTTTTCCGCACCAAGGTCAGCACCAAATCCTGCCTCTGTAACTACATAATCACCAAAATGCAGTGCCATTTTAGTAGCCATTATTGAATTACATCCATGAGCTATATTCGCAAAAGGGCCTCCATGTACAAATGCTGGCGTTCCTTCAAGGGTCTGAACTAAATTAGGTTTCAATGCATCTTTAAGAAGTGCCGCCATAGCTCCTTCAGCCTTTAAGTCATGAGCCGTTACCGGATTACCTTCTGTAGTATACCCTACAACTATTTTAGAAAGTCTTTCTTTCAAGTCATTTATATCTGTTGATAAACAAAATATAGCCATTATTTCTGAAGCAACTGTTATATCAAAGCCATCTTCTCGTGGTATTCCATTAACTTTTCCACCCAGTCCATCAATTACAAACCTGAGTTGTCTGTCATTCATATCTACACATCTTCTCCAAACAACTCTCCTTGGATCCATGTTCAACTTATTTCCCTGATATATATGATTATCTACCAGAGCTGCCAGCAAATTATTAGCAGCAGTCATAGCATGTATATCTCCTGTAAAATGTAAATTTATATCCTCCATAGGTACTACTTGTGCATATCCTCCACCAGCAGCGCCACCCTTTATTCCAAATACAGGTCCCATGGAAGGCTCCCTGAGTGCAACAACAACAGATTTATTAAGCCTTGCAAGTGCATCCGCCACACCTATTGATGTAGTGGTTTTCCCTTCTCCGGCAGGTGTTGGATTTATAGCTGTACATAGTATAAGCTTTCCATTTTTACCCTTAGTAGTCTTTAAAAGATTATAATCCACTTTAGCCTTATATTTTCCGTATAATTCAATATCATCTTCAGAAATATTTAATTTCTTTGCAATATCTTTTATATTCTCCATGCTGCATTCTTGTGCTATTTGAATATCTGATTTAAACTCCATTTAAAGTACCCCCATCTCTACTTTTTCTTTTATTGTTTTTAACCGCTCCTATTATTTAGGATTCTTAAAATATGTATCAAGTGATTCTTAGGTTCAGGTGGAGTTTGCTTATGAGAACTGCTTTTCTCCAGCTGAACCTTAGAAGAACTTATCCAGGCGCGTAGCAGTGCTTATCCCCCACTTTGATAGAAGATGGGGGTGTTAGCAGTGGTAGCGATCGGATAAAGAAATGTTAAAATCTTAACGATACTACAACCAAATATTTATAATAAATATTTGGTTATCCAAAATATATTTTATATATTAACATATTACTAAATAGCTTGCAAAAAATATAGTTTATTTAATATATTTCTCAAGATATTCTAAGGTTCAGATAGAATTTGGTCATAAAAAACGCTTTCCTTCATCTGAACCTTAAAATATCTTAATTTAATATTTAGAACTTGTTACACTATTTGCTTTATCACGAATCCATCCTTTTCCTTCTACAAGCCTTGATATCATCATACTGCATACTGTGTTTCCTGTGGAATTTAATACAGTGGCTGGTGCATCTATAATAACACTTATAACTGCAACTATAGGCAGCAATTCTTGCGGAAAGCCATATATACTTAATATAAGCATTTCACCAATCATACCGCCGCTTGGGATAGCTGCCATTACAGCTCCCACTAAAAACGATACAAAAATTATAGATGATATACATGATACATTTGTCATGTCTTTACCAAATAGTCCGAACAAGAAAACAATTTTAATAACCCCGCCAATTACAGAACCATCTTTATGAACATTTGCTCCAAGTGGAATTACTGTTTCTGCTACATCCTTTGGAACGCCCATCTTCTTTGTAAACTCTAAGTTAACAGGAATGCTTGCAGCACTAGAACAAGTAGCAAGTGCTGTAATGGTGGGAACTACGGCATTTTTCCAAAATAGCTTAATTGTATGTTTTCCTCCAGATAAAAAAGCA
This sequence comes from Candidatus Clostridium eludens, assembly GCF_045310515.1. Lineage (NCBI taxonomy): Bacteria > Bacillati > Bacillota > Clostridia > Eubacteriales > Clostridiaceae > Clostridium > Candidatus Clostridium eludens. Next base: position 172,053 of record NZ_JBJHZX010000001.1, read on the forward strand.
TATAAAGTGAAGAAACCAAAATAATAAATAACAGATATAATTATATAAAGAATAAATGCTCTCAAATAACCCTGTAATATTTTGGGTCCCAGTTCTCCTATTACTGCAGCAAAATAACATCCAAGACCTATAGGAGCATAATACATTACTATTTCAACCATCTTCATCATTACACTAGATGCTGCCGTAAAAAATTTAGTTACAGGTTCCCCCTTTTCTCCAAGTGCTGCCGTAGAAATCCCAAAGAGTATGGAAAATACAATCAACTGCAGCATATTACTTTTAGAAAACAAAGATATAAACTCTGAAACAGTAATAGTATTTACAAGTTGCTGCAAGATCCCAACCTGTTTAACTTGTTGTACTGAATCAGTACCTCCAGATACAATTTGTTTTAATGCCATATAATCTATACCTCTTGCAGGATTTACTATAAAAGCACCTATTATACCTATTACAGAAGCTGCAAGTGCCGTACACAAGAATACTATAAATGTACTTGCTATAATTTTACCAAATCTCTTCATACCTTTCATATTAGCTATAGCTGAAGTAACACTAAAAAATACTAGCGGTATTATTATCATAAACATTAAATTTAAGAACAAGTCTCCAAAAGGTTTTAGCACCAATGCCTTACTCCCAAGACAAATACCTAAAATTGCACCTAAAATTATTGAACCCAATAACACTATAGAAAACCTATATGCTCTAAGAAAATCTTTCATTTTCACTACCCCCAATTACATTATCTACTAACTATTATATTCTAATTTTTTACCATTTTTATTGCTAAAAATGCTTGAAACATTGTAAAAAATGCTCTAATATATATCTATATTCATGTTGAGGTATATTATTAATGGAAGAAAATAAAGTTTTAAAAATAAAAAGAGGTTATTTAAAAAATGACTTTCAAATATTTTATTTAAAAGACAAAAAAGATATGAACTTTGAATTCCACTATCATAATTTTAATAAGATAGTGATATTTATATCCGGTGATGTAACTTATCTAATAGAAGGTAAATCCTATAAATTAAAACCTTTGGATATACTTCTTATAAATAACAATGACATACACAAAGCAGTAATAAATCCGAAGGAAACTTATGAGCGCATAATCATGTGGGTAAACTCAGACTTTTTAATAAAAAATAATAATAATTGCAATCTATTAAGTTGTTTTGAATTAGCCTCAAAGCAGAAATTTAATCTTCTAAGATTAAATGAATATTGGGTTAACATAATAGAAAAGTTACTTTTTGATATTAAAGATACCTTTGAAAATAAAGAAATTGGTTATAAACCATTAAGAGTTTCTCTGTTTTTACAATTTATAATCTATATTAATAGATTATTTCTAAAACAAAAAAATATTACAGAGTTATATGATATTAGATATGACCAAGGCATAAACAATATTTTAAATTATATAAACGAACATTTAAGCGAAAATCTATCTATAGACTTTCTTTCCTCTAAATTTTATGTAAGCAAATACTACCTGATGCACAAATTTAAAAAACAAACAGGTTATACCATTCATGCTTATATACTTCAAAAAAGGCTTATCATGTCCAATCTATTAATACGAAAGGGAAAAAATATAACTACTGCCTGTTTGGAATCTGGATTTGGAGATTACTCTAACTTTATACGTGCATTTAAAAAAATGTTTGGAATTTCTCCAAACAAATATTATAAAGATTAAATTATAATTTACTTTTTGTATTTACAGGCCAGGAAGGTTTTTTACCACTCAAAACTTCATGTATACCAATAGCAGGATGGAGAGACATCCTCTTCATAGCTTCTGCAGTATGGGCAGCAGTATGAGGCGTTACAATTACATTTTCAAGTTTAAATAAAGGATTATCCTTTGAAGGTACTTCTCCTTCAAACACATCAACTGCAGCGCCAGCAATTTTTTTACTTAAAAGGGCATTAACAAGAGCATGGTTGTCAACAACTTCTCCTCGGGCTGTATTTATAAGAAATGCTCCCTGTTTCATAAGAGATAATTCTCTCTCCCCTATAACCTTTTTCGTGGACTCAGTAAGCGGAATATGCAAACTTACAAAATCCGAATTTTTAAGTACATAATCCAGATTATCTGTAACTTCAATATCCTCCAGAAATTTTGAGTCCACATGACGTTTGAATCCTATAACCTTCATTCCAAATCCCTTTGAAGCCTTTAATGCAACTAGCTTACCTATACTTCCTACTCCTACAATTCCCAGTATCTTTCCATGGAGATCCATTCCAAAATTTTTTCTTACTTGAAAATTTCCCTTTCTCAATTCTCTATCGTAGAGAAAAAATCTCTTTGCCAGTGCTATAATAAGTCCCAAGGTATACTCTGCCACTGTATTTTTATTTGATTCCGGCGAATTAGTAACCTGTATACCTAACTCCCCTGCTGTTTCAATATCTATATTATCCACGCCTACACCAAATTTTGATATAACTTTTAATTTTGTTCCTGCCCTTATAACCTTCTCTGTAATGTTCGCCATACGTACAAGTATTGCATCACAATCTTTAACTTCCTTTACAAGTATGTCTTCCGAAATATGCTGCGGCACTTTTATTTCATATCCAAACTTTTTCAGGTATTCCTCACCTTCTTCATCTATACTTTCTGTAATTAAAACTTTATAACTCATGTTATAACCCTCCCTACATAATTCTTTATTTTCTATTTTATCTCAAATCAACTTACAATTCTATTTTTCCTTCCATTAATTTAATACTAAATGATTTAAAAATTCAATATGCTCCTCCAATACTTTACACACTTGTTCATAAGGTCCAGATGGAGAAAAGCATTTCTTATAAGCAAACTCCACCTAAGCCCAAGAATCACTTGATTAATACATAATAGTATGATAATGTTATCAAAAACATATGAGGTTAAGATTATGGATAAATTAAACTTTAAAGATTTTGAATTAAGTGAAGATATATTGGAATCAATAAAAAAACTGGAATATAAAAACCCATCCCGAGTTCAAGAAAAAGTTATACCCCTTATTCTTAAAAATAAAGACATCATAGTAAAATCGCAAACAGGCAGCGGGAAAACTGCGGCTTTTGCAATACCAATTTGCGAAAGAATGGAAGTAGAAGAAAAAAGCCCTCAGACATTAGTGCTTGTCCCTACAAGAGAACTGGCACTTCAAATAAAAGAGGACTTTTCGAATATAGGAAGACTTAAAAGAATAAACTGTACTGCCATCTTTGGAAAAGAGCCTGTGAGCCTTCAAATAAGAAGACTTAAACAAAGAACTCATCTGGTAGTTGGTACACCTGGGAGAACTTTGGATCATATAGAAAGAGGAACTTTAGATCTTGAAAAAATAAAGTATTTGGTTATAGACGAAGCAGACGAAATGCTTAACATGGGATTTATTGATCAGGTTAAAGCTGTCATAAATAAGCTCCCTAAAAATAGATTAACCCTTCTTTTTTCTGCAACTATTCCTAAGGAAATACTTGAATTATGCAATACATACATGAATCATCCAATTAATATAGAAATTAAAACCGAAAGTTCTGTAAAGGACAGAATCCAACAAATATATTACCAAATAGAAGCACCAAAAAAATTCGATCTACTAAACAAAATAATATATACTCAAAGACCAGACAGTTCCATGATATTTTGCAGGACTAAAAAAAACGTAGATGATTTAGTGTTAAAAATGAAAAATACAAGATATCCTTGCAGTGGTCTTCATGGTGGAATGCTTCAAGCTGACAGGATTGATATAATTAAAAAATTCAAAAGAGGTGAATTCATCTTTTTAATATGTACAGATATAGCAGCAAGAGGAATTGATGTAGAAAATGTAACACATATAATAAACTACGATATACCCATGGAAAAGGAAAGTTATATACATAGAATAGGAAGAACGGCACGTTTCAAAAATAGTGGAACTGCCATAACTTTTGTTACCCCTAAAGAATATAGATTTTTACAGGAAATAGAAGAATATTTTAACATTAGCATTGAAAGTGGAAAAATTCCATCCCAAGAAGAAATACAGAAGGGAAAAGAACTATTTGATGAAAAACTTAAAATTATACCTAAACTTAAGGAAGACAAATCAAAAGAATTAAACAAAGACATCACAAAAATATATATAAGTGCTGGGAAAAAGAAAAAAATAGGGCCAGGAGACATTGCCGGAACTATTTCGAGTATTCATGGAGTGAATCCAGATGATATTGGTATAATAGACATACAAGATAATTTCTCTTATGTGGATATACTTTTCGGAAAAGCTAATATAGTTCTAAATGGACTTCAACATAAAACCATAAAAGGAAAGACAATAAGAGCAGAAAAAGCACAGAAATAGAAAGGCATCAGGTGTGTTTCCATATACACCTGATGCCTTTTCAATTATTTAGGAAGCTTACCTTAATTTTTTCATATGCAAAACAATGCCAACATTGAATGTATTGAACTATTGACAATGATTTTATATCTAGGTATGATCTAACTATAAGGACAAACAATACCAATTACATTACATAGAACTTACCTAAGTATAATTATTCTAAGAAAGGAGCTATTTTATGGACATTATTGAAGGTATAAATAATAGACGAAGTTCAAGAGCTTTTACATCTCAGGAAGTAAGCCCCGACATAATACATCAACTAATCACACTAGGCACAAAAGCCGCTACCGGTTCCTACGGTCAACCCTGGGGCTTTGTTATTATAACAGACAAAAAAAAATTAAAGGACCTATCAGACGAAGCAAAGAAATATATGCTTGAAAATTTTAATGATTTTCCACATTTTTACCAATACGAAGATTGGTTAAAGGACGAAAAATTCAGTATTTTTTACGGTGCTCCATGTTTATTAATAATTTATGGTAACACTAACTCTCACTGGTATACTTATGACTGCACATTGGCAGCAGGTAATATTATGCTTGCAGCTAGCAAATACGAATTAGGCACATGCTGGATTGGTTTTGCAGAATATACTTGTAATACCACTGAATTTAAAACAAAATACAACATTCCTGAACATTATAATGTAGTATGTCCTATGATTATTGGCTATCCTAAAGTGACAATGAAACCTCCTAAACGAAAACCAGCTACTATTTTCTTTGAAGGATAATATTATTACAAAAGAAGAGACATCTAATAATTATAAAAAAATTTTTTTAGTACTGGGAAAAATAGCAATATTAAGATGACTCTTCTTAATATTTTAATTTAATTTATGTTATCTCTTTTTTTAATTTTCTGGTTCTTCCCCAAAATATTGATAATAATAACATTTTAATCTTCCGTTATAAAGTTTTCTATTCTTATGAGATTTTTTACCGAAATATTTTTCAAAGTCATCATGGGCAGTTATTATAAAATAAGACCAATCCTTAAGATGAGAAAATATCTCTCCCATATCTCTATATAAGTTCTCCACCTCTTTAATTTCCCCAAGTCTTTCTCCATAAGGTGGATTACTTATTATAAATCCATGTTTTTTACTTGAACTGAATTTCTGCACAGGTATTTTCTGAAACACCACATATTCTTCCACCCCTGCTTTTTTTGCATTAGCTCTAGCGGTTTTAATTACTCTTCCATCTATATCTGATGCTAAAATTCTAAGCTCATTATTGTTAATAGCATTTCCAGCATGTTTTCTTAAATCCTCCCACAAATGAGATGGAATTATACTCCATTTTTCCGAAACAAAACTTCTATTTAAGCCGGGAGCTATATTCTTTCCTATTAGTGCTGCCTCAATAGCAATAGTTCCCGAGCCGCACATAGGATCAGCCAATATTCTTGAAGGTTCCCATTTACTCAAAAGTACTAGGGCCGCAGCTAAAGTCTCTTTAATAGGAGCTCCTCCTGAATTTTCCCTATATCCTCTTTTATGTAAGCCTTCTCCCGATGTATCTACTGTCAAAGTCACTATATCTTTAAGTATTCCAACTTCTATTTTATACTCCGAGCCAGTTTCATGGAATCTTTCCTTATTATATTTCTTTTTCATAGCCTCAACTACAGCTTTTTTTACTATTGATTGGCAATCAGGAACACTATGTAATTTAGATTTAACAGACTTACCGGTTACATGCATAAATGCATCCTCAGGCATCAAATTTCCCCAATCTATTGAAAGGGTACCTTGAAAAAGTTCTTCAAAGCTTTCTGCCTTGAATTCTGCCATTTTTATAAGCACTCTATCTGCAGTTCTAAGCCATAGATTACAAGTAACTATATCCATTTCATCACCATAAAAAGTAACTTTACCGTTTTCCAATTTTAAATCATCATATCCAAGTTCTTTAAGTTCTTTAGCCACTACAGCTTCTAGCCCAAAGGTTGACGTTGCAATTAATGTATAGTCCATATTACCCTCCTAAGATTATTCAACTTTATTTATACCTACAACATATTATAAATATCTTAACATTTTTTATAGTACGCAACAAATTATCTTCTAGATTTATTAGTAAATAATTAAACTGCATTTTGCAAATTATATTTCTGAAGGTGCTAAAATAGGAGGTGTTGGTTACTATTTAGGGGAAGCAGAGGATTCAAATGTAAATCTATTTATTTAATAATTTACCTATACAAAAAACTTAAGTATTGGACAATTAATCCAATACTTAAGTTTTTATTCTTATATTAAAATTTCAGAATAACTTTTGTTAAAGTTAAGATTGTTTATATTGTAAAGCTGCCCTGCCTTCATCACCATTACTTATACGTATAACATTTTGTACATCATAAACAAATATTTTTCCATCACCCATTTCTCCTGTATGAAGTACTTTCTTTGCAGTTTCAACAACAAGATCTACAGGTACTTCGCAAACCACCACTTCTACCTTTATTTTAGGTAGTAGATTAATATCCATAGCCAATCCACGATAGTATTCTTTATGACCTTTTTGCATACCGCACCCTGAAACATTTGTAACAGTCATACCTGTAATACCAATATCATCTAATGCTTTTTTTAATTCCTCAAATCTGGCCTTAGAAGTAATAATATCTACCTTGCTAAGCTTATCACTCATCATTTTACCTCCTTATTAAACACATATTTCAGTATTCCAAAAATATCCCAAACATATCCTATATAAATTTATAACATTTTGTCTATATAAAAAATTTACAAATTATATTTAAATTCCTATGCCTCCATAAGCTTCTTCGCCATGTTCTGTAACATCAAGGCCTGTCTGTTCATCTTTATCACTTACTCTTATGCTGCTTACTGCATTAATTACTTTAATTATGATAAATGTAACTATTGCTGAATATACAACACTAGATAGAACAGCTATAATCTGAATTCCAACTAGTTTTGGATTTCCATGTATCAATCCATTTGCACCAGCTGAATTTACTGCTGTCCATGCAAATATTCCAGTAGCTATTCCTCCCCATATTCCTCCTATGCCGTGGCATCCAAAAGCATCTAATGCATCGTCATATCCAAGTTTAGCTTTCATAAATGTGATAGATGTATAACATATAGCTCCTCCTATTAAGCCAACAAGTATGGAAGCTAAAGGACTTACAAAACCTGCTGCCGGAGTTATGGCTACGAGACCTGCAACTATTCCACTGGCAACTCCAAGTGAAGTTACTTTTTTTCTAGATATATATTCACAAATAGCCCAGCTTATAGCTGAAGCTGCCGCAGAAGTATTGGTAGTAATAAAGGCATTTACTGCTACACTACTTATACCAAGTGCACTTCCAGCATTAAATCCAAACCATCCAAACCAGAGTATTCCAGCTCCTAAACAAGTTAAAGGAAGGCTGCTAGGTTTACCTACATTCTTTCTCTTTCCAAGCATCAGCGCTGCAATAAGTCCCGATACACCCGAACTTATATGAACTACATTACCGCCTGCAAAATCTAAAGCTCCAAGACCTCTTAACCAGCCTCCTGCTCCCCATACCCAGTGAGCGATAGGATCATACACTAGTGTTGTCCAAAGTATAACAAATGCAATCCAGTGCATAAACTTCATTCTTTCAGCAATAGATCCTGATATAAGTGCAGGAGTTATTATTGCAAACATGAGCTGGAATGCCATAAACACCTGCTGCGGAATCGTACCTGCATAATCTGCATTTGGTGCAAATCCCACTCCTTTTAAACCTGCAAAATTAAAACCACCTATAAATCCGCCAATATCCTTTCCAAAACACAATGTATAACCTATAAGTATCCACTGTATGGATATTATTGCCATGGCCGAATAGCTGTGAAGAGTACTATTTAATGTATTCTTGCCTCTAACCATTCCTCCATAAAACAAAGCTAACCCTGGAGTCATTAATAGTACTAACGCCGCGCTAACAAGTACAAATACAGTATCTGCTCCATTCACACTCATAAAAATACCTCCTTTAAAAAAATAAATTAATAAAAAATTATAAGTTTTTTAAACGTATTTTGTCTAACAGCTTTTAAAAAACTTATTTATATAATACTAACTTTTATGCAAATTATCAATAGTAATATTATAATTTTATTAATTTATTATTTTATGTGTGGTTATATTAATAATTGCAAATTTTAATGCATATACAGAAATTTAGAGAAGTATATTGCAAATGTTATTATACATATCTGATGGTGCAATAAAAATATGCATTAATAATTTTGAATTTTTTGTAGTCATATTTCTGTCAACAAATTTTAAATTAATCATAATAAAAATAACTTATATAAAAACATTTTCACACGATAAATAACTATATTTTTATACATAAATAGCTGCACTATTTTTTACATTTTTATTGTATATTTTAATAATAAAAAAATTATAATATTTTAATTTAATTTTTTATATTGCAATAATATTTTCATTATTTAATATTTTTATATATAAAAATATTAATTTTCTGTAATTTACATTGTGACTTTATAGCTTTTTTAATAAATAATTTTATGATATATAATAATATTTATGATAATTATCACTAATTTATTAATTTTTTTTAAGAAAATATATCTAATTATTTAATAAATTAAAATAAAATTTTAATACGAGCTTAAATATATTAAAAATTATAATATTTCTTTTTGCACTATTTTTTACACATAATTTTAAAAAATTCCTTTTATTTTACATTTTTATTTTCCTGATATCAGCATTTTTCTAAAATGTATATATTTTAGAAAAAGTTCTGTTTTGTTAGCTTTCACATATCGTTAAAAATAATAGGATATTTATATTATTTTATTATATTTTTTAAAATCAATTAAAGGATTTTTAGAAATGGTGTAGAATATTAATAAATTCGAGATACTATTTTAGCATAAAATAATATAAATAATTAGAAAAGAGGAGTTTACACCCATGATAAAACTAAAATTTATGCATCTAATAAACAAAAAAATCAAAGAACAATCTGAAGAAGTATTTGAAGGTATATCAAAAGGTAGAAAAAAGGCTTTAGAAAACTGGTTCAAAGACAAATGGATGCAATTAGAAAATACCTGTAACATCATACGATGTTTTAAACAAAATGATCATAAATTACTGGAAGAATTAAATGAAGGATTAAATCAGTATAAAGATTTTTGTGAATTTTTCATATTAAATGATACTGGACAAGTAATCCAATCCACCTGTAGTAAACATATAGGCCTTACCATGAATAATTTCCCAAATTATGAAAAAGGTCTAAAAGGTGAAAGACTCATGTATGGACCTTATGAAGATAAAAACACCCTAGACATAGACTTAAGCCAAAAAAAATTTGCTGATGAAGTAACTTTATTATTTTCTCTTCCATACATAGATTGTTCTGAACACAAAAAAATACTTTTAGGCAGAGTTCTTAATGATAACATGAGTAATGTAATCCAGGATGAAGATACTCACGTCTATAAGGATTCAGGGGATAATTATCTATTCATGGTAAAAACAGATAGAGATATACTGCCTGGAACTGCCATATCAAGAAGCAGATTTGAAGATAATACATTTACTATGGGTGATAATCTAAAGGAGGGAGTTAGAACTTCAAAATGGGGAATTGTTAAAATTAAAAAACATACAGAATTTGAAATAAGATTTACGGATCCCAAAACAGGTGATTTACATCCGGGAGTAAAAAATACCATTAAAAACGGAGATAACTTAGACTGCTGGCCCGGTTATCCAGATTACAGACATATAATGGTAGGAGGTAAAGGTACTTTAATAAATCCTCCCTATAGCAATGAAATATGGGGAATGATGTGTGAAGGGGACATAGCTGAAATATATAATTTTAAAAGCATAAATTTAAAAATACCTGGTATAATATCAGTCAGTGCAGCTGCTGCTACAATAATAAACATTATAGCCTATCATTTTAATCCAACCATAGGTTTTATAAGTTCAATTATAACCTGGCTTTTAATAACCTTAATCAGTTATATATCCTCACAAAAATTAGTTGTAACACCACTTAATAGAACTGTGGACATACTTCATAAGTTAGCTGAAGGAGAAGGAGATTTGACTAAAAGAGTAGATAAACTTTCCTATGATGAAATAGGAGAACTCTCAAGATGGTTTAATAAATTTATTAACAATCAGATGACTCTGATAAAAAGAGTAGATGTTTCTTCAAAAACATCAAAGAACTCTATTAAATCAGTTTCAAATTTAACTAATAATATAAAAGAAAACATGGATACAGTAGCTAAGACCGTAGACGGCTTAGTATCTATTTCCCAAAAACAAAATAATATATTTCAAACTACCAAAGAACATTTTAATAGTTTATCAGCGTCAATACAAGAAATGGCTTCTCTCATTCACCAGGTCACAAATAAAATTGTCAATACCAGCCATCACGCTGATAAGGCAAATGACTTTTCAAATGATGTTCTAACTTCAATCAATGAACTTGAAGAAACTATGAAAGTCACTTTAGATAGAATATCTGTGCTCCAAAATCATTCAAACTCCATAACAAGAGTAGTCACAAGTATCAGCAGTATTAGTCAGCAGACTCAGCTTTTAGCATTAAATGCTACTATAGAAGCTGCCAGGGCAGGTGAATCAGGAAAAGGATTTGGCGTTGTAGCTGAGCAAATATCAAAGCTAGCACTTGAAACAGAAGAAGCCACCCAATCTATAGGGAATTTAGTTTCTAATATTCAGAGAGAAACTAACAACACTTTTAAAGATATTAACGAGATTAATTCTAAAGTAAAAACTTCTACGGATAGTGTAAAAAATAGTATAGATTCTTTTAAATATATTACAGATAATATAAATGATGTAACAAAAAATATGGAAACTATACTTGAAATAACTAATAAAGAAAGTGATGATATAAATAATATGGTAGTACATATAAATGAATCTGCAGAAAAAATAAATAAAAGAACTGCTAAGGGGGCAAGTAGAAGCGAAGAATCTCTAAGCCTACTTGAAGATATTTTAAGTGAAACAATAAGATTAAAAGAAGTAACAGATAATCTGGAATACTCTTCTACCGATCTTCAAGAAATGGTTGGATCCTTTAACACACAGATATAATTTTATATAAGCCGACTTAATCTTACAAAAATAAAGATAGCTGCCCATATAAAAAGAAGCTATCTTTATTTTTTATCCTAAAATTATTATGTAATCATATATATTTGCGGCTATTTCTCTACAGATACTTTATCCAAACTACTAATAATATTATTAACAATAGGATTAAAAATCGCCTCAAGATTTTCGCTAATACTTTTATCTCCCTGTTCTGATAAACTACTTACACTACTTAGCATAGGAAGCTCCCCTAAAAGCTTTAGATCCATATCTTTTAAAAATTTATCTGTACTTTCCCCATTGAAAAGTTTTATTTGTTTGCCACAATCTGGACAGGTTATATAACTCATATTTTCAATAACACCTATTATATTAATATTCATAGTTTTTGCCATATTTACAGCCTTTGAAACTATCATAGAAACTAAATCCTGAGGTACAGATATCATAACTATACCATCTATAGGAATAGATTGCATTACAGTAAGTGCAACATCTCCTGTTCCAGGAGGCATATCAATTATTAGGTAATCCAGTTCTCCCCATATTACCTCTGTCCATAATTGTTTAACTGCACCACCTATCACCGGCCCTCTCCATATAACCGGCTGACTTTCATCTTCCAAAAGTAAATTTAATGATATAGCCTTTATTCCATCTTGAGTATCCACAGGTAATATAAACTCGTCTGTAGTTTCAGCCCTTTTACCACTTAAGCCCATTAAATTTGGAATACTGGGACCTGTTATATCCGCGTCTAGAATTCCTACACTATATCCAAGTTTTTTCAACTGCCTAGCTATAAGGACAGAAATTGATGATTTCCCTACTCCTCCTTTACCACTCATAACTCCAATTACCTTTTTCACTTTATTGTAAGGATTGTTTTCAATACCACAACTTTCCTTATCTTTACTACATCCACTGTTTGATGGACATGAATTACAATCTGACATAAAATCATCTCCTGTATCTATATTGGCATTTGCCATTTTTATATTACTCTTATTTATTAGTATTGTCAAATATACATTATACTACACGGTTAAATGCTAAGAAACCGGTTACTTAATGCATTTTAAAAAAGCACTCACAATATACTTTCTTTTATATTTGTCATTATAAGAAGCATACAACATTAATAATTATAACAGAATATAGAAGATAACCAAAAGACTTTTTTATTAATACACCTAATAATTCTGAAGAGAATACTGTACATTTTTATTAAATATAGTATACTTAATAGAGATGATGGGGTTCATCTTTAAATGCTTTATGCTAATGACTCCTACCTTAACATAAGAGTAGGAGATTTTTATTTTTTTGGGGGATGATTAAAATGCAGAAAATCATTTATGTAGGTATAGGGGGGTTTATAGGTGCTTCTTTGAGGTACATAATATCCATACACTCTCCAAAATTATTTGGTACTCAACTGCCTTACGGAACTTTGATAGTTAATGTACTAGGTGGTATCTTAATAGGACTCATAATGGAGTTAAGTCTCACAACCAACTTGATTTCTCCTAATTTAAGATTATTTCTTACAACGGGCATTATGGGAGGACTTACTACATTCTCAACTTTTAGCTATGAAACAATTACCCTTTTTAACAGCGGCAGTCTTATGTTAGCTACTTTAAATACTTGCCTAAATCTATTCTTAAGCCTTGGAGGCGTTGTATTAGGTACTTTTATATCACACATAATATAAAGGTAAGATTCATCTAAAATGAAATAAATCCCAATATTTTATTATAGTGCAGCTATTTAACTAGGCTAACGAAGCATAGTTAAATAGTTACACTAATGATAAAAATATTCTAATATACCTTATCAATATTATATCCGTGTTCATTTAGAGATTTAACTATATCTTCTATATGCGCATGACCATTAGTCTCAACTGTTACCTCTAAAACTACATGCTTTAATCTATCAATAGCTTTAAACTGATTGTGATCTAATTTTATTATATTAGCACGCTTTTCTGCCAAAATTTTTGATATTTGTAGAAGTTGTCCTGGGGTATCTTTAAGTTTAACCGAAAAACAAAATATTCTTCCCCTTGAAACAAGACCATGATTTAAAAGTGCAGACATTGTTACCACATCTATATTCCCACCGCTTATTAAAGATACCACTTTCTTATCCTTAAATTTTAACTTATTTAATGCAGCTAAAGACATTGCGCCTGTGGCCTCTGCCACAAGCTTATGCTTTTCTAAGAGAATATACACAGCTTCCATAAGTTCATGATCACTTACTGTAACAATTTCATCCACATATTTCTTTATTACCTGAAATGTTAACTTCCCTGGATTTTTCACTGCTGCACCATCTGCAATAGTATCAATATTTTCTGCACTAACCAGCTTCCCAGTGTCAAAAGAACATTTCATTGGATTTGCCCCTTCAGCCTGGACACCTATTATTTTTATATCAGGATTAATTGACTTGGCAGCCACCGATATACCACTTATTAATCCCCCGCCGCCTATTGGTACCAATATGGCATTCACATCCTTTAATTCTTCTATAATTTCAAGTGCTATTGTTCCCTGTCCTGCCATCACATCTAAATCATCAAAAGGGTGAACAAAAGTATATCCTTTTTCTGTTTCCAATCTCTTAGCTTCTTCATAGGCCTCATCATAAACTTTTCCTTTAAGTACCACCTCGGCTCCATAATTTTTAGTGGCCTGTACTTTAATAAGAGGTGTAGTTTCAGGCATAACAATTGTAGCTCTAATTCCAAGCCTGTTTGCAGCATAAGCCACCCCTTGGGCATGGTTTCCTGCAGAAGAAGCAATTAACCCTTTCCTTTTATTATTATCACTTAATTTAGAAATTTTATTTAAAGCTCCCCTTAACTTAAACGCCCCTGTTATCTGTAAATTTTCCGGCTTTATATATACCTGGTTTCCACTTTCTCTGCTGTATTCTGAACTATATATCAATTTAGTATTTATACATATGTCTTTTATCCTATCTCTAGCTTCCAATACATCTTTTAAAGTTAATTCTCCTCTTTTTGTTTCTAATGTTACCATCTGTTTCATAACATTAAGTCTCCCCTCTTAAATTAAATTATTTAATATAAAAGATTATTTTATAAATAAAAAAATCTTTCATACTTATAAACACACTTTATACATGCTTATAAGGACGAAAGATTAATATTCCGTGATACCACCTTATTTGCAATTAGATATACTAACTGCCACTCATTTTTCAGGTCAATTTTAAATACTAAATATAGCATTCATCATAACCCTAACCAAATACCGCTGGTAAACGTCCTTGCTTACTCGACAAAAGCCTTTCTACTTGGAAACTCCGGAGTGATTATTGTATATTTATATTAACACCAACTTTCACCTCATGTTGGCTCTCTGAAGTTAACACATTAAATATTTTTCTCTCCATCCTAGTCTTTAACTTTATTAATATAATCTTTTAACAAAGTATATTATTTTTATTTTAAAATGTCAATATGAAATTAATAAAATTTTCTAAGTTGTTTAACTAATAGTACACCTAAAATAGCTGGAATTATCTGTCCCATTAAAAGACTAAATACCAGTACCATATATTTGATGTGGAGAAGATAAGATAGCCATATAGGCACTCCAAACCCAGGTATTAGAATAATAGGAAAGACAATAAACCAATCATTAAACTTATATTTACTTATTAAATACACTATTAGAGAAGTTATCATGCCTACAATTGCCCCTCCCAGCATATCAGGAAGTCCAAGTCCTCCCATTAAAGTATTACTAATAAGATTACTTAATCCCATTGGCACAATGAGAAATGGAAAAATAGCGGATAGGCCATACATACATGTAGCTATTCTTATCTGAAATTGCATAAAAGCAAAGCTTTGGGTAAAATACATAATTACCACATATATCGCTATTACAATACCAGAAATAGCAATTTTATTTATTTTTGATAAATTCTTTTTACTTTTAAAAATATCTTCTTTTTTATATAACACCTATTTTCCTCCTTTATATTTTATTGGATCCGCATAGCCCGCCTCTTTGAATGCCCTTAACCTTAATCTACAGCTATCACAAATTCCGCAGGCAAGTTGTTCCCCATTATAACACGTCCATGTTTTGCTGTAATCCACCCCTAATTTCATGCCTATTTCAATTTCTTCTGATTTTGTTTTATATAAAAATGGTGCATGTATCTTTATATTTTTTTTATGTTCCACTGCACATACAGTACCTAAATTTATTGTTTTTTCCATAGACTGAATAAATTCATGCCTGCAATCCACATATCCTGAATAATCAACTTCACTTACACCTATAAAAATATCATAAGCTCCTATTACTTCTGCATAGGAAGCTGCATAGGATAAAAACATCATGTTTCTGGCTGGTACATAGGTAACAGGTATCTTATTATTGTCTTCACTAAACTCAGGTACTTTTATAGTATTATCCGTAAGTGCCGAACCGCCCCAAGCATTCATATTTGTAGTTACTAAAACAAAATCAACTGCACCTGCACTTTTAGCAATATCTCTTGCACATTCAATTTCCTTTTTATGCCGCTGTCCATAATCAAAACTTATGGCATAGACCTCATAACCTTGGTTTTTAGCTAAATATAAAGCTGTTGTAGAATCAAGTCCACCTGACAGCAGAACTACTGCCTTTTTCATCTTAGATCCATCCTTTCACTATAATAACAGCATCCTATTGCCCCATTAAACTGAGCATCCTTTAAAACTATTATTTTTTCATAATCATTTTTTAAATAATTATATATAGCCTCATTTCTGGCAACCCCACCTGACAAAATAAGAATTTCTCCCTTAAATCTATTTAGAAATGGTTTAATTCTTTTGTAAAGTGAATAGTTAACACCAGCACATAGCCTTTCCATTTTAATTCCCTCTGATATTTTTCCAATTAACTCTGACTCTGAAAAAACTGCACAAGTAGAATTTAACTCCACTGGATCTTTATAAAATTTACACAAGCTATCTAAAGAAATTTCCAGCATACTGGCCATATTTTCAAGATATCTTCCGCTGGAAGCTGCACATTTTTCGTTAAGCTCCAGATCTGTTATCAATCCATTTTCCACCTTCACTACTTTAACATCCTGTCCTCCTATATCTAAAAGTATAAAATTTTTTAACCCTGTTTGGAAAATGGCGCCATAGACATGTGCCTTTATTTCATTTATTGATTTAAATAATTCTAAATTTGTATTATTTCTTCCATACCCTGTTGAAACTGCTGAGTCAATATTTCTAATATCTAGCTTTTGAAGATTCACTATCATTTTTCCATCATAATTGCAAAAATCTCTGTAAAAAATCATAGTACTTATTTTATTTTTAACTATGATCTGTTTATTTTCCATTAATATTATCTTTACTTCTCTGCTGCCCAAATCAATGCCTAGTCTTCTCACCATATTCTCACCTTCTGTTCATGATAATCAAATCTTCAAGCATATCAAGAAATGCTTCTAATCTTATTTTAGTCCTGGCATCTAAAAAATTAAGCTTATCCCCCTCTATAGTTAATATAGGTATATTTAATTTATTTTTTATAACTATATCCTCAATTTGTCTATGACAAAATGCCTGAGTATAATGGATTAAAGCATCTATTTGCCTTTCTTTAATCTGCTTTTGTATTTCCTTAAGTCTAAATTTTATATCATAGGGATAAGTATAATCATAATACTGTTCATAAATATTTTTAGCTTTTATAGCTCTTGGAAATGCAAATTCTCTCTGAACCTCGTTATAAACAAAACGTGCATTAAACTCTTCAACATAATCATATATATCACAAGGCATAGGGGGAACTCCTATAAATCCAAGTCTTAATTTCTGCACAAAAGGCTTTCTTTTTTCTACTTCTTTCAGTTTATTTCTTATATCTTTTTCAAATTTATAGATATCACCATTAAAATCACTAGCACTTACCTGATACAGGTGATTTTCGAAACCTGAAACCTTGTTTTCTTTATAGGTGAGCTCGTCTAAACACTTAATAAGGCATCTTACCTTATTTACTCTCTGTCTAACTTTTTCAACTTCATCATAGGAAACATTAAAAGTATTAATAAATTTATCAATAGATGCTTTAATATCATGAATATCATGACTTTGTGGAAATGGAAATGAATATATTTTAATACCTTTCATATCCAAAATTCCCTCTAGAGCTTTGGTATTAGAGCAATCCCCTTCAGTAACACCTACAATTTGATGAATTTTTTTATCCATACATACTCCAAAGAGCCCTTTCTGCCATGCGCAGCAACTTTTAGGAAAGCCTTGTCTTTCTGCCATATCAATAAATTTATTATAATTTTTTGAAGTTACAAAAATATTATTTAAATCAACTACCTTATATCCTGCAGCAGCTAAAACCTCATATGGAATAGTAGTAGTTATTCCTATAGCTTTATCTTCCATCATTATCTCACCTTATCTTTAATTTTAAAAAAACTTTTGGTTGGCTTTTATTAAGTTATTCTTATTTAGCTCCATAACATAAAAAAGGTAGAGACATCCCCACCTTATTTAACCACAAAATGAACTATATAATTATACAGTTTTTCCCTAGTTTTGTTTATAGACAGGATGGTTTCGAACTGTCTTATATATAATTTTCTATATTATTATATGTTATAAAGCATTTAAAATCAAGGGTCTTGAGGAAAAAATGAAAAGATCACTTCCTTTTTTTAGCTATGATCAGAACACCTATAATAACGAATAGTGCAGGTATAAAATATTGGGTAACATAAGAACGAATAAATTTATAAATATCATTATCAATAAATAATTGATTTAATATAGATAATCCGCCAAGAATAACTAGAGAGGATCCTATAATTACCCACTCCTGTTTATTTATTGCTTTATTATATGAAAAATCGCCTTCAGTGAATTTAGTAGTATCAACATAATTTTTAAAAATAAATTCAGAATCTGGTACATACTCACCACGTCTTATTCTATTTGCTATTGAATAGGTATCGAAGAAGGTATAAAACCATATACAAATTCTAACCAAATGTGATAAAAAACCAAGACCACTAAACATCAAAACTGGTTTAATAATCATATATAAAAATAATGTTTGAACACCTTTTTTTATTAAACCATTGTACATATATCCGACGCCTGGTATACAGGCGGCTATAAAAGTTAAAACTCCATTTCTATTATTCATATTATTCACTCCTAATTGTTTTATAAAATTAAAAGCATGTTTAATTTCAACAGTAATAATTCAGTTATAAAATGAATTTGAAACATTGTTACTTGACTTTGTAAGCTACTAATGTTAAAAATTATGATAAATAAGCCAGCCGAAATTAGGCTAAGAGAAGGAACCCAATTCTTTATTTTTTCATTGGAATTTTGCTTTTTATGGAGTTTTCTTATAAGTTTTTCATTATAATCTTCTTCTATTTTTATGTTATTAAAACAACTATTGATTAATTTTTCCAGCTCTTCTCTTTTATCTTCCATAAAGCATACCCCTCCTTTTCAAGCATATCCTTTAATCTATTTTTAGCTCTATAAATTCGTCCTTCTATTGTTTTCACAGATAAATTTAAAACTTCTGCAATTTCCTTTTGATTGAGACCAATATAATAATATAGAACAAGTGAAGTTTTTAAATCTTGTGGTAAAGAACAAATACATTCTTGTATAAAATTTTTTTCATCTATATCTATATATGATTCTTTAGAAAAGTTAAATAGGCCATTCAGAAAATTCTTTATACTTTTCTTTCGTTTATAATCTATACATTTTGAAATGGTTATTTTATATAAATAAGTGGAAAAGGAACTATCTCCTCTGAAACTATTAATATTATTAAATACGGCTATAAAAACTTCTTGAGATAAATCTTCAGCTTCGTAGTAATCATAAGTATAAGAATAGCATAATGAGAGAATTCTTTTTTTATAAAGATCTACCATATAAATAAAGGCATTTTCATCTTTTTCTTTAATTTTTTCTATGAATTCTCTCTCTTCCATTACTTTACTCTCCACTATTTATTTTAATAGTTCCATTGTCAACTTTAACCCTTATTTTATCTTCACCAGTACCAAAAGTTTTAATTATTCCAGAATTGGTTCTTTTATCATCATTTATTTCAGAAACACCTAAATCTATATCTGTATTTATAGTTAAATTCTTATCTTTTGTATCCACTGAAACTATACCATTTCCTAAAGAAATATCAATGTTTTTAGATAAATTATTCTCTAAACTAATTTTACCATTACCAACTTTTATTATTGAATTAGGAATATCTCCTTCCAAATTTACCTTTCCATTATCTACATGCACATTTAAGGTAGAAAATTTCACATCACTAGTACTGTTTACTTCTAAGTTTCCACCTTTTATAGAAGTTACATATCCATCTGGTAGGTAAATAGTTGTTTTGGATGACTTAATATTATTATCTGTAATTTTTATAGTATATCCATCTAGACCTTTTACAGGATCTAATTTATAATTATCTAAATTTATATCTTTATCTGTAATCAAGTTTGTATCTATATTAATTTTATTATCCTTTGACTTTTCAATATTTACTGTACCATTAGATGTTTCAAAATTGAAAGCACTCCCAAAAGAATCTAATGTCAGTTTTTTATTAAAAGACCTCTCATTAAGGGAAGAATCAAAATTAAAATTCCAGCCATTAAAAAAACTATTTGTTCTGAACTTATAAGCAATACCATTAAATAGGCTCACAAAAAAGAAAATAATTATTATGAGAAGAGCAATACCACTTATTTGTATTTTTCCACTTTCTTTCTTAACTAAAGTATAATACAAAATTTCTAATCCTATCAAAATAATAAGTATAGGCCAGTAAGCTATAATTTTTCTTCCTAGACTAGGATTATTTAAATTAATCATCATCCAAATACCTAAAAATATAAAGCCAGTGGATGCAGTAATTGTTCCAATTTTTTTCATAATAAAAGAAGCCTCCCTAAATTTTGTTTTCATATATTTAGACGTAAAGAATTACTATAATCCCACACTAAAAATATAATTTTTTTGCAATAGCTTCCGCTTATACAATTTATTAAATTTATCACTGTGAAATTAAAAAAATGTATGACATTTTAGGCATATAAAAATAATTAAAATTTTAACATTGACAATTTAGGATTACAATTGTAAACTAAGTATAGATTACAATTGTAATTTCTTTTAAAAAGGAGCGAATCTTTATGAAACAAATACCTAAAATATCAGAAGCCGAATGGGAAGTAATGAAAATAGTGTGGGCAAACTCACCCTGTACCTCAAGCCAAATAATTGTTTCCTTAGATCAAAGCAAAAATTGGAAACCTAAAACTATAAAAACATTAATAAACAGATTAGTGAATAAGGAGGTACTCGGTTTCAAAAAAGATGGTCGAAGATATCTTTACTATTCCTTAATTGAACAAAATGAATGTATAAAAGCCGAAAATCAATCATTTTTAAGTAAGGTTTACGATGGTGCTCTCAAAACTATGTTAGTAAGTTTTATAAAGGAAAATAATTTATCTGAGGAGGACATAGATGAATTAAAAAATATCTTGGATGAGAGGAAGTAGAATTATGTACCAATTAATAAACTGCCTTGACAACTTATTTAAAACAGTGCTGCAAGTATCTATTACATCTAGTATTATCATAACTTTAATTTTGATAATTAGTAAACTTTTAAAAGGTAAATTAGGTGTAAAATTTCAATATGCCCTATGGTTTATTGTAATATTTCGTTTACTTATACCAACATTACCCAAAAGCTCTTTTAGTATTTTCAATCTGTCATCTAAAATAATTGGAATTCCCTATTTAGCATTCACTTCAAAAGAAAATACTTTTAGAAATATTTTATCCTATAATGATGAAAAAATTAAACAAATATATAATACAGATATAATGTTAAACAATTTAGCTTCAATAAATTTTAATAACCCTAAAGCTGTATTTTTTCATTGGTCAGCATTAACGATTCTATGTGCTGTATGGATATTTGTAATGTTCATAATCAGTTTGTATATACTTTCAGTGGATATAAAATTTAAGAATAAGTTAAAAAAACAAACTCCATTGTGTAATAAAGAAATTATAGATATACTGCATCATTGTAAAAAACAAATGCAAATTAATAGCCATATATCAATAATTACAACAGAAGAAATTAAGAGTCCTGCTCTCTTTGGTTATTTTAAACCCATAATATTGCTTCCTGAAAATATCCTTCGAGTATTACCCATAAACAAATTACGTTATGTTTTTCTACACGAATTATCCCATTTTAAGAGAAAAGATATACTTGTAAACTGGATTATAAGTATTCTAAGGATAATTCATTGGTTTAATCCACTTATTCAATACGGACTTAAAAAAATGTATGAAGACATGGAAATATGCTGTGATTCCCTTGCTCTTTCTTATACAAGTAATGAAGAAAAAAAAGAATACGGACTTACAATTATCAATCTTATAGAGAAGCTTTCAAAACCTAATAAACTAATAGGAGCTTCTTCCATAACAAACAGTAAATCTGAAGTAAAAAGGAGAATTATTATGATCAAATTGTTTAGTAAAAAATCTTATAAAATTTCTATTCTTGCAATAGGAGCTTTAATTATTTTGGGTTGTGCTACTCTCACGAATGCACAAGCCTTAGCTTTAAAAAATATTAAAGCCATTTACGCAGATAAAATTGACTATCCTTTTATTAATGACCCTAATTTAGTGGGTAGATGGGCGAGTGTAGATTTTGTAAATGATATAGAAGATTTTAAAGTAGGCGCTAAAAGCTATAACGGAGACTTATACGTTAAAGAATTAAACTTTACAAGTGATGGAAAAGTTTCAAAGACAGTCTTTACATGGACGAAAAACCATATTCTTAACCCAGCTGATAAAACTGACAGTAAATATGTAATAAAAAACATAGACGGCTCAACTTATATGTTCTTTGAATGGAAAAGCGGAGATTATACTATGCTAGGAATGAAACCATCATACTATGTTCTAAAAAAGATAAGTTCTATCCCCTCCCTCACTACTAATATACAAGGAAAAGAAGTGACAACTAAAACTGATAAAATAGATTATCCATTTGTAAATGACTCTAAAGTTATAGGTAAATGGGAAAGCGTAGACTTCATTGAAAAAATCCAAGATTTTAAACCAGGTGTTCAACAATGGTCAGGGGATTTATTCATTGATGATTTAATTTTCAACAACAATGGTAAAATAGATATTAAAGTAAGTAATAATAACACAGTTAGCAGCACTTTTTCCTGGACAAAAGGCTTAATAATTAATACTGACATTAAAACAGCCTCTAAGTATGTAATACAAAAAATAAACGGAACAAATTATATGTTCTTTGAGTGGAAAAATGGAGATTATGTGGAGAGAGGAGCTGTCCCTTACTATTATGTATTAAAACAAGTAAATTAAAGTAACACCGTATGCCTAATGATATGCTCCCCTTGTGGCATACGGTTATTTAATCCCTATAGTCTATTTTTACACTCATTATATAATTTTCACTTATCTAAACTTAATGTAACAGTTACTTTCGTCCCCTTACCTTCTTCACTTTCTACATCTATAGCTCCCTGATGTATATCCACAATCCATTTAGCAATAGATAATCCAAGTCCAGTACCTCCTTTTTCTTTAGATCTGGATTTATCTACAGTATAAAATCTTTCAAATATATTTTTAATCTCATCTTTAGATATTCCAATACCTGTATCACTGATAATTATTTTTACCTCATGACCTTGTAATTTTGAACTTATATCTATTTTCCCATTCTCCGGAGTAAATTTAATACTATTTTCAATGAATATTCTAATCATTTGCTTTAGCATCTTATAATCTGCAAAGATTTTAACATCATCATTCTTATGGTTTGATATTGTGTGTTTTTCACTTATGATCCTACTCTCCTGCACCACTTCATCCATCAACTCATGAAGATAAAATTCCTTTTTTTCTATTCTGTGAATGCCGCTGTCACCTTTTGCGAGAAAAAGCAACTTCTCAACTAAGCTTGACATGTTAGCTGCTTCCAATTTAATTGCATAAATTGATTTTTCTAAGGCCTCTCTATCATCCTTACCCCATCTATCCAGCAAATTTGCATATCCACCTATAACAGCAATTGGAGTTCTCAATTCATGGGAGGCATCTGATACGAATTGAATCTGCCTGTTAAAAGCTTCTTGAAGTCCGTCTATCATTTTGTTAAAGGTAGCTGCCAACCTTTTTAATTCATCATCAGGACCCTTTACATCTATTCTTTCTTTTAAGTTATTGATACTTATATGTTGAGCGGTTTTAGTTATATAATCAATAGGTCTTAACATCTTCATACTTATCATATAACCAAACAAAATGGAGGCAATAATACCTATGAAATCTGCTATAGCCATGAAAACAAATAAAATAGTCATAAAATCATATTCATTATCCATGTTCTTTATTATTTGAAGGTATACTATACCATACTTTTTATTTTCAATTTTAATATTTTTATAGAGCAAATGTTTATCTTCTCTTTCTAAATATCTTATTTTATCATAAGGTTCTCTAATTTTAAGATTATGCTTAAAGCTACCGTAGGAGCTTAGTATGGTACCATTTTCTTTAACTATCCTTATGGATATATTTTCTTTTTCAGGAATGTCAGACATAATCTTTTTACTGGATAAATTTACATTGTCATTGGATACTGTAAATTCATTATATATTATTGTTGTAATATCCTCTATCTGCTTGTTTGCCTGACTATAAAGATAGTACTTTACTCCATATAAAATAGAAGCATCTAATAAAAATAATACTAGTGAAAACATACATGCATATACTATGGTAAGTTTTACAGAAATTTTTGCATTTGTAAGAGTTTTTACCGTACTATTAATAAACTTTGATTTTCTAATGAATTTAAATATGTTATTTATTGCCTTTAAATTCTTAATACTTTTTAGTTTAACCCTGAGTGCTTTTAATAACATATCCCACACCTCTTATGGTAGTTATTAGTTTATTTTCAAAACCATCATCAATTTTACTTCTAAGGTATCTTATAAATACATCTACCACATTAGTATCTCCTGTATAATCATAACCCCAAACTTTTTCAATCAGCTTTTCTCTGGTAAGTACAATATTTCTATTAACCAATAGCATTTTTAAAAGATCATATTCTTTCTTTGTAAGTTCAATTTCTTTATCATCTCTCCACACCTGGTGAGTCTTATCATTCATTACAATGTCTTTTACTCTAATTTCATCCAGTGCATTTTTTAACATTTTATCCCTTTTAATTACCCTTATTCTTGCAAGCAGTTCTTCTATTGCAAATGGTTTAGTTATATAATCATTTGCACCTGAATCTAAACCTATAACTTTATCAGGTATATCACTTTTGGCAGTCAGCATTATAATAGGTACATGGGAAAATTGTCTTATTTTTTTACAAACTTCAATTCCATCTAAGCCGGGAAGCATTACATCAAGAAGTATAAGATCATATTCACATTTTTCCGCCATATTCAATCCCTCTTTGCCGTTATATACTTTGTCAACAGTATATCCTTCATGATTTAGTTCCATCTCAATAAACATAGCCATCTGTTTTTCATCTTCTATTATAAGTATTTTGTAATTTTTCAAATTACCACCCCATATATTATGTTAAATAAAACATCTTAATATTGCGCCACAGACATTTTTATATTACATCCATGGAATTAAAATTTCATTAAAAAGTACAGTTTGATTTTTAAAATTATTAGTATTAAAGTATAAAAGTGAGATATTATAATAAGTAATGCTATAATTTATTTAAGGTGAAATATATGAAAACATCAAAATTATTTATACAACCAATTGTAATTATATCAACTATCATTATACTTTGTATTATGATTTTCTTTTCCAGAGAATTTATTTCAAATTACTTTGTCAGGCTTAACATGGATGACATACAACTACCTGAAAAAGGTTCAAGAGTATTAATATTCTCACCACATAATGATGATGAAGTGTTAGGCTCAGGAGAACTCATAAAAAAATCTATAAAAAATGGTGCTAAAGTAAAAGTTGTATTAGTCACTAACGGAGATGGTTTTAAAAGTGCAATACAACTGGATTATTTTAATTTATTTCCAAAACAACATGACTTTATAAAATTTGGCTATACAAGGCAAAAAGAAAGTATTACAGCATTGAACCAACTTGGATTATCTAAGAAAGATATAATATTTCTAGGGTATCCAGATGGTGGAATTGCATACCTATGGAACTCCAATTGGTATAACAGTAATCCATATAAAAGCACTTTTACTCAGTCCAGTAAATCTCCTTATAATAACAGCTATACCAAAAATGCTATTTATTCAGGAGAAAACTTGGTTTCTGATATAACAAAAATAGTTAATGGATACAAACCTGATTATATAGTTATGCCCCATCCAAATGACAGACATCCGGATCATTGGGCCGTTAATGCTTTTGTTCAATATACTCTGACTGCTATAAATTATACTCCTAAAAAATTATGGCTATATCTTGTACATAGGGGAGATTGGCCAACTCCGCTTAAGAGAAATACATCCCTTTATTTAGTACCGCCAAAAAAATTAACGAGAGTAGGTACTAATTGGTATTCATTAGATTTAGACAATAATGACATAGCTGAAAAATCCAGAGCAATTGAAAATTATAAAACTCAATTCAGGGCATTAAAACCACTTATAACTGCTTTTGAAAGAAAAAACGAACTTTTAGGTGAGTATCCAAATTCAAAGATTGAAAAATATAAAAAGAATGATATTGAAGTAGCTGCCAAAAATACAAATGAAATAATTACTGACCCGCTGCAGGATACCTTAGGTTTGCAAATAAGCAGAAATGCAGATATCTCTCACGTATATGCAGAAATATCCAAAGAAAATAATTTGCATATTTTTGTACAAACCGATCTAGGTATTGACAAGTTTACTGTTTATAACGTTAATATAATACTATTTGAAAAAGAAAAAATTTCTAGATTTAATATTGAAATTAACAATAAAAAGATAACACTAAAACGGGGGTTAAGTACCATAACGATAAATCCACAGGGAATAAAGTATTCTACATATGATGAATTCATTCACATTACTATTCCCCATAAAAATATAGAAAATTTTAGCCATATGTTTATAAATGCATCTACTTCTATAGAACATCATCTACTTGATAAAACTGCATGGAAAATGGTAGATTTCAACTAAACCATTCTTTGATTTGCATAGTATATGAACAAATTACAAGAACTCCATTAATATTTAAAAATTTTCTCCAGTTCCTTTTCTCAATTCCTTATCAGCATTATATATGGCCCTTACAGCATCCTTAGAAAGTACCACTGCATAAACTGCAGCAACTCCTGTACCTATGGATGCTACAAGGGCCCTATTTGAATTGATTTTACATTTTCCATAATTATTACCATTAAAGAAAATTTTAACACAAATATATATTTTTTCAAATAATATCACAGTTCCATTACAAATTGTAAAATTTTAATTATAAATAAGTAAATGAATTGTTAATATTTTCACCATAAACGTTGCTGCTACTAAATAAGGCTTATTTATCTAAGAAGATTTACTGAATACAATAAGTCAATCTTAAGATATATTTAAGATATATTTAAAGTATATTTAAGATATATTTAAGCTATATTTAAGGTGGATGAATATTATATGAAGTTTGTTATTAACACTTGAAACTTCATGGATAAATGGTTTATTTTATGTATATATACATATTAGCAAAGGGGATAGCTTAATGAACTATGAAAAAGATAAGGCATGTCTTATTGAGGAGGTAAAAAAAAATTTATATGATTTCTTGTTACTCATTAGATCCATAACACATAAATCCAAATATGATAAAAAGCTTTCTATTTCACAATTATTTTTTTTATATCAACTTAGAGAATACGGTCCTTACAAAGTAAACAAACTTGCCAAAGAACTTGGAATAACTCCCTCTGCTGTTACAAATTTAAGTGACAAACTAGTAACTAACGGCTTTGTGCATAGATATCAACCAGAAGATAATAGACGTGTAGTTATGCTGTCTCTAACGGATAAAGGAAGTGATCTTATAAAAGAATCGGATGAAATGAGGTCTCAATTTTTGATACAATCCCTTTCTATTTTGAATAATTGTGATTTAAAAGATGTAATCTACAGTTTTTCAAAATTGAATCATGCTCTTAAAACTTATAAAAGTCGAAATGATTAAAATCTATAATAAGGAGGTCAAAAAATGAATTTAACCGAACTATCTGTACGAAAACCAGCTGCAATAACCATGGTTATATTACTTTTGCTAGGTCTCGGCGTATTTGGCTATAAGAATCTTGGAGCAGATCTCATGCCATCTATGGACATCCCCGTAATCTCCATATCCACCACCTATTCTGGAGCCAGTGCTGAAGATATAAAAAAGGATGTAATAAAACCCATTGAAGACTCAGTGGCTGGCATAAGCGGTATTGATCATATTCAATCTACAGCTACAGAAGGTACTGGACGAGTTATCATAAGATTTAATACCAGCGCAAATATGAATACAGCTTTTTTAGATGTACAAAAAGCTGTGGACAATGCCCAAGGTAGCCTTCCCAAAGATGCAGACAAGCCTGTTCTGCTTAAAGTAGATCCAAATGCTACGTCTGTTTTGACTTTATCTGTATCAGGAAATGTATCCTATGATGAATTATATAACGAGGCAAATAATATAACTGAAGATTTAGAAGAAGTTCAAGGAGTAGGAAATGTGACTTTTTCAGGAATACAGAAAAAACAGCTTATGATAAAATTAAATAAATCCGCCATAGAATTTTATGGAATAAACACAAGCACTTTAATTTCTAAGTTACAATCAGATAACATAAGCCTTCCCGCAGGCCAGATAGAACAAGAAAATTTAAACGAAACTGTCAGAGTTATGGGGCAATTCCAAAATATCGACGAAATAAAAAATTTACTAATACCGACTTCCAGCGGTGGCACAGTGCGTCTATGTGACATAGCAGATGTAAATTTAGAGTATCCTGAAGAAACTCAGCACGTAAGGATAAATGGGAAATCCACTATAGGAATAAGCATACAAAAGCAAAGTGATGCAAATGTAATTGAAGTCGTAAACAATGTAAAGACAGAACTCACAAAAATCAGTAAACGGCTTCCACGTGGCGTTAACCTGATAACGGCATATGATAGTACAACATTTATAAACTCCTCTCTTTCTGAAATAAAACGTACTTTAATAGAAGGTATAATAACAACTGCCCTAGTTCTATTTATATTTTTAAGAAGCTGGAAATCTTCACTTATAGTAATGATAGCAATACCTACTTCCCTCATTTCCACTTTCTTTATGATGTACGTTATGGGATTTACCTTAAATATGATGTCCCTAATGGGATTATCTCTTTGCATAGGAATACTTGTGGATGACTCAATTGTTGTACTTGATAACATAAAACAACATTTAGCCATGAAAAAAAATCCACATTTGGCAGCTATAGACGGACGTATGGAAATAGGACTTGCAGCTATTGCAATAACACTCTGCGACGTAGTTGTATATGCTCCCGTGGCTTTTATATCAGGCATGACAGGAAGATATTTCAAGGAATTTGGATTAACTATAGCCTTTGCATCATTATTTTCTCTATTTGTATCCTTTACCATTACCCCTATGCTGGCATCAAGAGTATTTAAAGGAAATAATGATAAATACAAAAAAACTCCCCACAAATTTACTAAAATTAAAGATACCAAATTATATACAATAATTAATACCGTTTCAAGTTCTATTGATAATGTAACAATTGTATATAGAAAAGCACTTATCTGGTCATTAGAGCATAGAAAAAGAGTATTAGCTATTAGCATAGCTGCCACAATGGCAGTCATTTTCTTAATACCCTTAGGAGCTATAGGAACTGAGTTCATGCCCTCTACAGATCAGGGTACCTTTAACATAAATATGACTTTTGATTCTGAAGCTACCTTAAATGAGATGGATAAAACTGTTAAACAGGTAGAAAATTATTTACATACGGTCCATGGAATAAAAACCTATTATTCCACAGTAGGATCTGCCAGTACTAATATGAGGTCTGCTAATCCAAATTCAGCAAGTATATCTGTAGAACTTTACCCCAAAAATCAAAGAAATAAATCTCAATCTGAAATAGCAAAGCAGGTCCGTAGTTGGGGAAATGCTTCCTTAGCAGGAACCAACTTTTCTGTAAATGAATCTGATGTTGGAGGCGGTGGCAGTAGCAGTAACCCTATATCAATTCAAATATTAGGTAATGATTCTGACACTATAAAAGAAATATCTAATAAAGTAGAGGAAATAGTAAAGAACATTCCAGGAATTATAGACGTAAATAATTCTACTAAAGTAAGCAATAGTGAATTGAGAGTTCAAATAGACAGGCTAGCTGCATCTCAATACGGTGTATCTATATCCGATATAAGCTCCATACTTAGAACAGCACTCCAGGGTTCCTCTGGTGGAGTATACACAACAAACGGAGACGATTATGATATAACAGTAAAATTTGAAGATGGTGACATAAAAACCCCTTCAGATATAGAATCTATAAAAGTAATTAGTCAAAAAGGCCAAGCTGTACCAATGGGTGAAATTGCAACTGTAGCTAAATCTGACAGTGCCCAATCCATATCTAGACAGGATAGACAGGATATAGCTACCATTTCTGCAAATATACAAGGCAAAACATTAGGAGCTGTAAATAGCGATATAACTAAAAAATTAAGGTCACTTTCTGTTCCTGAAGGATACCAGATCAGATTTGGAGGAAGCCAGCAGAATATGTCAGATACTTTTATTTCCCTCATAGAAGTTTTAGGTATTTCTTTAATACTTATTTATATGATATTAGTTGTACTTTATGAGTCATTTTTAACACCACTTATCAGGATGATATCTCTACCTTGTGCCTTGATTGGAGCAATTTTAATACTTGCCATTACTGGTAAAACTTTAAACATGATGTCCATAATAGGACTTATAATGCTTGATGGGTTGGCCTCTAAAAATGGTACTCTTTTAATTGACTATACAAATACACTTATGAAGAGAGGGAAAAATTTAAGAGAAGCTCTGATCGAATCTGGTGAAAGAAGACTTAGACCTATTATAATGACCTCTGCTACCATGATTGTGGGTATGCTTCCCTCTGCCCTGTCTCTAGGAGAAGGCAGCGAGTTAAAATCCAGTATGGCCACTGTAGTCATAGGGGGAATGATTGCTTCCACCATCTTTACTCCTATAATATTACCTATAGTCTATACATTAATGGACGATCTAAAAAATTATATACTTAGAAAAAGAAAGAAACATCCAGAAATCCAGGAGGTGTGATTATGAAGAATGCTATAAAGAATATTATTTTAAAACTAAAAAATAATGTAGGAAAAACAATATTATTTGTATTGGCAATTTTAATCATATTTAGTATAGTACATAATATAATTAAAAATAAAAAAGTACAGCCTCAAAATCACATTAAAAATGTAAATGTGATTAAGGCAGAACTTACATCTTTATCTACGAGTGTAGATTATTCCGGAAAACTGACTGCCAATGAAGAAGTTTCAGTTTCTCCTAAATCATCGGGAAAAGTTAACACTTTAAATGTACAAGTAGGTAGTACAGTAAAAAGTGGTGATATACTATTTACCCTTGATTCAGATGCTCTGCAGGCTCAACTCCAACAGCAGCAGGCAAGTATAGCTTCTGCCAATGCTGGTTTAAATTCTGCCAATGCTAGTTTAGATAAAACTAAAAGTTCAGGAGTTGATCAACAAGTTGTGCAAGCTCAGCAAGCAGTAGACAGCGCCCAAATAAGCTATAATGATGCAAAGACTAGTTACGACAGGACATCATCACTATACTCTTCAGGAGCTGTCTCACAACAGGATCTAGATACGGCTAAAACAAAACTAGATAGTGCATCCGTTGCCCTGTCTTCTGCCCAGCAAAATTTAAGCTTAATTCAGGGAAAAGTTGGCCCTGAATCCATTGAAGTGGCAAAGGCCCAGGTAACTCAGGCAGAAGCCCAAGTAACCCAGGCAGAAGCTGGACTTAAATCAATACAAACTCAAATTAACGATACCATAATTGAGTCTCCTATTTCTGGCATTGTATCTGTAGTCAATATACATCCAGGAGAAATTTCTCCAGCTGCAACAGCATCTATAACTATAATAGATTCAAGTTCACTTATAGCAGAAGCAGACGTACCTGGAACCATGCTTTCAAAAATCCAAGTAGGTCAGTCTATACCTATAGTTATTCCTTCTTTATCTAATAAAAAAGTAACTGGTTCTATAGAAACCATAAGTCCTGATACAAATAGTACAACCCAAGAATATTCAATTAAAATAAAAACAAATAACTCTGAAGGTGATTTAAAAGCAGGAATGTTCGCTAAGATATCATTACCTGATGAAAACAAGAACAATGTAATTACTGTTCCAAACGAAGCCATAAAAGTAGAAAATGGAATTTCCTATTTATACAAGGTACAAAATAATAGAATTATGAAAATATCTGTAACTACAGGACTTTCAAATGATAAAATTACCGAAATAATATCTTCAAAAATAAATGTAGGAGATCTTATAGTACCTGAAGGTCAAACCTTTTTAAATGATGGGGATAAAGTTAAAATTCTAAATTAGCTCCTGTATACATAAATTCATGTTGAACACTATTATCCGAATTATTTTACAAGCAAAAAACAAGTATCTAACATCACTTAGATACTTGTTTTTCTATATGCAAACAATCTTATATATAAATATTATCTGACCTATGGGCAATAAATTTGTACATACCATCACTCATATTTATTACTTTTATTTAGCATTTCTCTTACAATTTATATATTAGTTGTCCACATTATACACAATATACTGTTGATAACTATTCTGATATAAAAAAATAAACATTTGAAAAATCAAATGTTTATTTTTGAAATATAGATGGCCATAAAATGATTGATATGCTTTTAATATATTACAAATTTAAATAATTAAATATACTTGCATGTTGTTAATTGTAACATAACCTAAAATTGATGTAAAACCATGTAAAATAGTATCAAAAATGATTTTATAATATTTCATTCAAAGTCCCCAAATTATACCTGGGATTTATTAGTATCTTTACTTAATATGTATTGAATTAAGTTATTATAAGGAAGTGCTTTACTATATAAATGCCCTTGATATCTATTACATCCAAGTTCATGGAGTACACTTATCTGCTCTTCTTCTTCAACATATTCAGCTATAACTGAGTAATTCAATAATTTACCTAAAAATATAATAGACTCAATAATATTACAACAATTATTATTATACAAAATTTCACGAACCAAAGAACCATCAAGCTTTACAGTATCAAACTCATATTCTTTAAGATACATTAAAGAACTATGCCCCATACCAAGATCATCCATGGCCAGCTTAACTCCTAATTTTTTTATAGAAATAATTCGGTTTATGATTTCTTTACTGCTTTCTAACGCTATCTGTTCAGTTATTTCAATTTCAAGCTTGTTTGGTCTTATTCCATGCTTTTTAATAATCTCTTCAAGCTTTCTAATAAAACACTCATTTTGTAGTTGAACTGCAGACATATTCACAGATATTGTTATATTTTCAAGTCCCAACTTATTCATTTCTCTTAAATCACCACACGCCTTATCTAATATCCAATAACCAAGTTTATCTACAAATTGTGCCTCTAACGCCAGTGCCACAATTAGTGGAGCATAAATATACCCATATACATCATGTTTCCACCTTAGTAAGGCTTCTGCACCAAAAACATTTCCCTCATAATCAATCTGGGGCTGATAAAATAACATGACCTTATCATTTTCAAGATCATGCTCTAAATCAGCTGTTAAAAATCTTGA
The DNA here is from genome assembly GCF_045310515.1 of Candidatus Clostridium eludens. NCBI lineage: Bacteria > Bacillati > Bacillota > Clostridia > Eubacteriales > Clostridiaceae > Clostridium > Candidatus Clostridium eludens. The sequence goes on from NZ_JBJHZX010000001.1 coordinate 205,713, forward strand.
TATATTCCCTATTTCATCATGCCTAGTGAGAAATGTATAAACTTTTCCCTGTTCTTCACCTTTCTTAAACATATCATATACTTTTTTTAAATTATTTTTCATACTTATACATGAAACATTTTCTGACAGTTTAACAAAGGGTATGTAACACAAAATTCCTAAGATCAAATTAAATAATTGCAACATACTTCCCCTTATTGAATTAGTTGAAATATATCCACTCAAAAAAATGGGTGTTGTCCATTCAACAAGATTTACAGTATAAGGTACTAAACCAGAATACATAGCTAAATAAGAACTCATAGTCAGTATAATGGGTATACATAAAAAGGGAATAATATAAACAGGATTCAATACAATAGGAATTCCAAATACAACTAATTCATTAATGTTAAAGATCACAGGAATAATTGATAATTTTGCTAACCTTCGCTGGTTTTTATACTTCCCTGTAATTAAAATAGCACCTATAAGACATAAAATTGTGCCACAGCCTCCCATTAAAACAAAAGTATCAAAAAAAGTTTTAGTGAATATTTCTGTAGGAGCCTGTCCTGAATTTATTAATGTCTGGTTTACTGCAAGTGCAGGTACAAATATACTCTGGGCTACTGGTTCCAAAATATTGCTTCCATGCATACCTAAAAACCAAAATACATGAATAAGAAATATAAACAATATACCGTTCCAAAATGGAGATTTTATTCTAAAAAATATTCCACTAAAAGAGTTATATATGAAATTCTGTATGTCTGCTATGCCAAAAATACTTATTAATACCTGATTTAAAATTGCAAAAACTACTATTGTGATTAAAGCAGGATAAATAGAGGTCACAGCATAATTAAAAGCTGAATTGGCGCCGTCAGTAAACGCTTTTATTTTAAAAAAATCTAGTGAACTAAGCTTCAAAAAAAGCATAGAAGAAATAACTGCCACTACTACTGCAATAAAAATACCTACTACTCCAAAATTCTCTATAGAAAAGTTTTCCTTGCCAATTCCCAATATCATAATAAAGGAACACAGCGACACCGAACAGACAATAATTGGACTGACATTATGAGCATATATTTCTCTAAACTCAATAACATAAGAATAGCTAGTACACAAAACCATGCTTAGTGATAATATATTAAAAGTACCATCACGGATACACCAAAAAATATTTTGCCATTGGACTCCAAAAATTTTTCTCATCATACTTTGGTATGCCGGAATTGGCAAACTTAAAAAAACTAGTGCCATGGAACCCGTTAATAATAATGGAATCATGTAAGTAAGTCCTCTTCTCACTGAAATAAATAAAGGATTGTTCTTAAAACTTTCATCAATTTTAGAAAATATGTTCACCATCTTATTTAAATTTCTCATCCGTTGTACCTCTAACCCCTAAATAAATTATTCATAAATACATATATTCTAATTTATATATTATATTCCCACTAATAACTTTATCAATTAACGGAATAAAAATATATGTAGAAAATCTTAAACTCATAACCCCCGATAAAAAGAATAAGTTTAAAATTGCCCTTAACATAAAATGTTAGCTCAAAAAGCAATGTTAGTCAATTCTAGAATAATTATGAAATCAGCTTAAAGAAATGTTGATACAGTAAGAATTTATTAAGAGGATAGCAGGTTATTTATTTTAAAATTATACTTCGTCTATTTAAATCAAGTTCATTGGAGGTTATATGTATAATGCTCTCTTCAATAGATGACAAAATAGAAATAATACATACAGGCCATAGAATTGCTGTACTATGAAATATACTAAGCACTAAAGGTATCATAAAAACAAGTATGCCTGTTATCTTATTTCCCCAAGTATGTAACATTATAAAAGAATGATATTTATATGCTCCAATAATAATATTTATACAACGAATGAGTACTATGACAATTATCCAAGGAAAAAATATTTTCACTCTATCTCCTATGCTAATAATTATAATTGTTATAGTAACTCCAAACATAACTAAATCAGCGGCTGAATCAAGTTTTGCACCTATTAAACTTTCACTGTTAGTTTTACGTGCAATATATCCGTCAAGTATGTCACTAAATCCACAAATTATATATACCAGAATAAATAATGGTTGATTTTTATAAGCAAATGCTAATATAATCGAGAAAATAATTCTACTTATAGAAATAACATTGGCTACACCTTTCATAAAAAACTCCTTTATTTTATAAATTATTTAAAGCTTTAAATTTATTTACTTTAATCAATAGGATAAAATTGAATATACAGTGCAATACAGGTATAAGCTTAGTATTTCATTCCCGTATATATTAAAATTGCGTCTCTTAAAAATTCTGCTACTCCTGTTTGTTTCTTATCATAGTACGCTTTAAACCTTTCATCCTGGACATACATCTCAGCAATACCAGCATGTGCTTCTTTACTATAGTGGTCCCAATAAAAACTTATCCATTGCCTGTGTAAATCTGCAGCTTTTTGGGCTAGTTTTCCTGAAGGATTACTAGTTTCAAATGCCTTGTGAATAATTTTCATAAATTCACTCTCAATTCCAGTGATCCTTTCATATTCTTCTTGGGTCATATTCTTTAATTTAGTATTTGATCTATCAACAACACTATCTCCATACCTTTCGCGGATTTCTTTTCCATATTTTTTTTCATTATCATCAATTAACTTTTGTTTAAAACCCTGAAATTTCTCTTTATCATTCATAATAGTTCTCCCTTCCATAGAATCGATAGTTTTATTAACATTTTCAATTAATGAGTCCAATTGTACCCTTTTTTCAAGAAGCTTATGACGGTGTTCTTTCAGCGCCTTTGCCCTGTCAAAAGAGGGTGAAGTTATAATATTTTTGATACTCCCTAAACTTATGCCTAGTTCTCTATAAAAAAGTATTTGCTGTAATATATCAACTTCCTTTTTACCATAAATACGATATCCTGATGAATTAACCCTTGCTGGCTTAAGGATACCAATTTCATCATAATACCTAAGTGTCCGTGTACTGATACCGGCTATATTAGCTAATCTTTGCACTGTATATTCCATATACCCATCTCCTTGATAATATAAATATAAACTTTTACGCAGGGTCAATGTCAATACCATATTAAAAAATAAATTGTAAAATAAAAAGGGACCTGAATTTAGGCCCCATAAATTTAACCATATTTTATTATTTAACTTCTGATAATTTTTTATTTACATCTTCCCAATTAACTATATTCCACCAATTATTAACGAATTCTGCTCTTCTATTTTGATATTTCAAGTAGTATGCATGTTCCCATACATCAATTACAAGTATAGGTGTACTACCCCATTGGGTTAAATTTTGATGTTTTTCAACTTGTAAAATTTCTAATTTATTAAATATATTATTCCACACAAGAGCACACCATCCTGATCCTTCCACAGCAATAGCTGCTTTTGTAAATTGCTCTTTAAATGCCTCAAAATTTCCAAAGGCTTCATTAATTTTTTCGGATACTTCACCTGAAGGAGTGCCTCCACTATTTGGCTTCATATTTTCCCAAAAAATCTTATGTAGTATGTGCCCGCTGCCATGGAAAGCCAATTCTTTTTCCCAATGCTTTACAAGTGAATAATCTCCGCTTTCTCTTGCTGCTTTAAGCTTAGATTCAGCTGTATTCAATCCATCTACATATCCTTTATGATGTATATCATGATGTAACTTTACAGTTTGTTCATCATAATATGGTTCCAATGCATTATAATCATAAGGTAATTCTGGTAAAATGTGACTCATTTCAATTTCCCCTTTCTATGTTAAAGTATTATTTTATAATAATATTTTATATCAACTAAAGATTATTGTCAACGGTATATAACATAATTAACCATATTCTTTGTTTTACTAAGCTACTTAAAAAGTATTTACATTTGCAAAAAAAGAAAATATAATCATATTAGATATTTAGATAATATTCTAAATATCTAATATGATTTAGGGAGGTATATTGTGTCAATACTTAACTTGCCCTTTAAAGCACTTGCAGATCCAACAAGAAGAAAGATTATCTTACTATTAAAAGAAAAAGATTTAACTGCCGGAGAAATAGCTGACCATTTTAATATGACTAGGCCAAGCATATCTCACCATCTGAATACATTAAAACAGTCTCTACTGGTAACAGATGAGCGAAAAGGTCAGAATATTTATTATTCCCTTAATACCACAGTATTGCAAGAAGTAATTAATTGGTTTTTTAACACTACACGTGTTAATGAAGGAGGAGCTGGAGATGAAGAAAATAAATGATGTTTTAAAAAAGGACTGGGGAATTTTAATTGTTATTGTTCTAAGCTTTATACTAGGTGCATATTTCTACAAATCACTTCCTGACAGGGTACCTATACATTGGAATATAAAAGGAGAAATAAATGGCTATGGGAGTAAATTCTTCGGAGCTTTCGGCCTTCCATTAATAAACCTTGGCATTTACTTGTTGTTTGTTATACTTCCTTATATAGATCCTAGAGGAAAAAACTATGAAAGCTTCAAGTCAACTTACCAATATCTAAAATATATAGTAATTATATTTTTATTTGGAATGGAAATTATGACTCTTTTAATAGCAGAAAATATGGTGGTTAATAAACCAATTCTTATACAAATTATGCTGTCCCTGCTAATTATTTTGATAGGGAATGTAATGGGAAGGTTTAAACATAACTATTTTGTAGGAATAAAAACTCCCTGGACTTTAGCAAATGAACAAGTATGGAAAAAAACTCATAGAATGGCAGGACCATTATGGGTTACAGGTGGTATGATAAATATATTATTAGCTTTTACGGGTATAAATTTTAATGGTATAGGTTTCATAGTGATTATGCTGGTAATTGGAATTACTCCATTAATTTATTCATATATAATTTATAATAAAATTAATTATACAAAATAAAAATACAATCAATATTATAAACCAGTACTTTCTAAACATAAGTATTGGTTTATATTTTAAATTTATTCTAACTTCTTAAGCTAATTTCATTTTAGACTGATTCAAACTTTCTTAGCTTCTGCTATTACCAATCTATTAGTACCGCATGTTACAATAAACATTCCTGTTTATAATAATTCCTACTATTTAACACTTAAAATTTGTACATTTCTGTAAAAAATTTTTCAGGGCATTGAATGAATTTGAATAATGTGTAAAAAATAGTTTATATAACAAAAATCACAAGCTATTACTGATATGAAATACAATTTATCCAGTGATTCTTGGACTTGGTTAAAGTTTGTCTATACCAGATACCTTAGTATAATTTCAGGAGGAATGTTTATGAAAAAAATTTCAGTATTATTTCTTTGCTTAGCTATATCAATAGGCGGAGAAGTCTTAGCACATGATAATACTAATTACCTAATAAATTCTCTGGAGGGTTTTAGCATGTATGCCCAAACCCAATCCTCAGATGAACATAAGCACCAAAACCTGACTTTACTAAAGGAAGCATGGAGCATAAATAAAAATACTGATGAAAATATACCTTGTATCTCCAATGAAAATATCAAAGAATTATTATTTAAGGGAGATCAAGCTTTCAATAAGATATTTAAAATTAATATAGATGAGAATTCATATATTGATATATCAGGTATAAGTTATGTTAAGATAAAAGATAGCATAGGCAAGTACAAATCTATATATGAATATTTAAACCAAAATTACGATTTAAAAAATTATTATACCCACCAATCCATAGAAACCATGGCAGATTACATATTCACTTATATTAATGGTAACTGTTACATGAGATACGGAAATGCCCAACCAAGGCTTATCGTTAAAGATTCTGAAATTGTACATAAAAAATATGAAGGTAATAAACTATACATTTCCTTAAGAGGTCGTTGTCTGGAATCTACAGATATATCTTCCGCAAGTGCTGTATTGATTTATTCTGATAATAAATGGCTTATAGACAAATTTGACAATTGGGGAATTAGTTAATATGAACACTATATTAAAAGTGAAAAATAAGCCCCTAAAATCACGTGGCGCTTATTTCTCAGTATATATAATTAACCTCTAAATCATATCTTGCTACTAAGGTGAGGGTGTAGTCTTTAGTAGCATTCTTGTGTTTGTTTTTAAACAAGCATATCTGCTTTTAGAATATTTCGTAAATACGTTATTTTTTATTCTCTCTAAGGTTATTTTCCTAGGACATTTATTATTATATGAATTATTCATTATAATGTAACACCCTATTTATTAATTAACTATTTATTTTTTAATATTTATCAGTACACATTTCAATCACAAATTTATCCCTCTAAAGGTATCTTAGGTCCTTTTAAATCCAATTGATAAAAGACAAGATCCAGCCATCTACCAAATTTAAATCCTGCTTTTGTTACTGTGCCGGAATATTTAAACCCCATCTTCCTATGCATTTTTATACTGCCTTCATTTGCTGCATCAATTCCAGCAACAAGTGTTGCATATTCCCTTTCATCGGCAATTTTTATTATCTCTTTCATTAATCTTGTTCCAATACCCTCACTTCTATGATCTTTATGAACATATACAGAATGTTCTATTGTATATTTATATGCTGGCCAATCTCTAAAAGGTCCGAATGTAGCAAATCCAGCAACCCTGTTATCTTTTTCAAATACCAATAATGGATACCCAGCTTGCTTCTTCTTTTCATACCATTGTATTCTATCCTCAAGACTATGAACCTTATAAGCGTAAATAGCCGTGGTGTTCAATATAGCATCATTATAAATTTCTAAAATATCCTTTAGATCTTCTTCCCCTGCTTTCCTTATCATTCATATCTGCTCCTTTCATAATATCTGGTCTTTCTATATTTCGTCATATTGACATACAATTGGCATAAATTATCTTCTTGCTTTACCAGAAATATGCTCAATACCTATTTTTATTACTTTTGTTTTTACACTTGCATTTTTAATATATTCTTTGCCTTTTTCTATGTACTCTGGAGAGTATTTATTTAATATTTCTAAAAGGGCTGTATTTTTTTCATTATCAAAAACTTCATTTGCTCTTCCAAATATAATTACACTCTCATACTTTGTACTAAATTTATCAGGTAAGATAGATGTTTGTCCAACTACACAGAAAGATACCCTAGCATTATTTATTAAATTATCTAATTTATGCCCTTCTTCAGCACTATGAAAATATATTGAATTATTTATATAAACATAATTTAACGGTACTCCATATGCATATCCATCTTCACCTATTGTAGATAAAATACCGTAATCACAACTTTTTAATAGTTCTATTGATTCTTCAATCTCAAGTTCTCTGTCTTTTCTTCTTATTTCTTTAAACATAATTATCCCTTCCTTAATAGTTTCTAATAACTAATCTTTTATAATTTGTACTCCTTATTACCAACTTTATGTGCTGATTTCACATGCTGATTCGAATGCAATGTCTTTCTTAAAGGTCTTATACTACTGGGATAAAAGGTATCAGAGTATATAAAATCTACACCTAAATTTAAAGCCTTATTTAATTCTAAAGGTGTATCAATCGTCCAACAAAACACTTTTAAACCATCTCTATGTGCCTGCTGTACAATTTTTTTATTTAGATAATCAATATTAGAATCGACCCCTGTAAAACCAAATGGCTTTATATATTTATATCCATATACTATACTTTGAGGATTTACCATAGGCATTAAAATAATTTGTTTATCTTTACTACGCAAATACTCTAAATATTTATAGTTAAATGCATGAACTAATAACTTTTTCTCATCACCATATTTATATATAATTCTTAAAAATGTATCCAAATCCCTATTTTTTTTACTAAGGTACTTAATATCAAATACCGGTACAAGATTATCCTTTTCACACTCTATAAGTGCATCTTTGAATCTAGGCAGTCTTAAATCATGATAAGAGGATATATCAGATCCTCTGTTAATTATAAGCTTATCTATTTCATGTGAATTCTTTCTTGTTATCAGACCATGTCCATTTGTAGTTCTATCAAGTATTCCATCATGTAATAAATATAATATACCATCAGATGATGAACATATATCTAATTCTACACCCCAATACCCTATTTTAGCTGCTTCATCAATGGCTGGAATAGAATTTTCAGGTGCATCACTGCTTGCACCACGATGGGCCACTAAGGTGGGTTTATTTAAATCTATAAAATTATATCTTTGCTTTATATTTACATTCGATAAACTATTATAATTATTTTTATTACTAACTAATTTTAACTTTGAACTCTTTGCATGGGAAACTTTTGAAAAATTTTTGTAATTATTGTTATAATCTAAAATGAAAACATTTGTTCTCAATGTCAATATAACTAATGCAATAATAATTATTGCTATTATTTTCTTATACATAATACCATCCCTATAAAAGTAATTATAATTATATTATACATTAAATATATATTAGATTTAATTATAAAACAAATGACATAAATACTTCAAGCAAATTTACTTTGTACATAAAAAAATAAGCACCCTAGATGATGGGTACTTATCTTCATACACTATTTTTAAGGGGATACTTATAAACAAATCACTTTCATTTTCTCTAATGTTATTTACTTATGACATTTATTATTGTATAAGGTTCTTGTTACAGTTTAATGTCATATTAATAAACTATTTGTAAACAAACTTATAACTAATATAAACATGAAAAAGCAACTTTGCAGCTAGGTATTTAGTAGTATATCTACATAGCGGCTTTAAAAATATCCATTATATCTACAAAGGTTCCCCTTCTTGGGTTTGTAGAAGAACAGATAACTTTTTCAGCATTTTTTGAAAGTAGCTCTAAATCATCTTCATCAACTCCAATAGAACTAAGATGAGTTGGAAGACCAATATCCTCACAGAGATTTTGAATACTACACTTAATTTTATTAATAGCACTCTTTTTATCTATTGCTTTTATCCCTATAGCTTCACTGATCTTAAAAATTCTTTCCTCTGGTATTGATACGGAATTAAACTCTAACACATGGGGCAGCAGAACTGCATTACAAGCTCCATGCATTTCCTCATAAAGTGCACCTACTTGATGAGACATGCAATGAACATATCCTAGTCTTGCATTATTAAGAACCATTCCCCCCATAACACCAGCAAACATCTCTTTTCTCTAGCCTCCATATCATTTCCATTTTCATATGCCCTTCTTAGGTATTCAAAAACTAACTTTACAGCATCAATTGCCAAGCTATCTGTAACAGGTGAAGCCTCCGTAGAAACAAATCCCTCTATTGAATGGGTTAAAACATCAATACCAGAATTAGCAGTTATCTTTGGAGGCATGGTTATCATAAACCTAATATCATTTACAGATATTATGGGCATCATTTTTGGATCTGCAATAACCATTTTTACCCTTCTACTATCATCTCTTACAATTGTAACGCCAGTTACATCAGATCCTGAGCCAGAAGTGGTATTTATTGATATGACAGGCAAACTGGGTTTTGTCATTTTCTTATATCCCTCATAATCTTCTATAACTCCACCGTTAGTAGCTACAATGGCTATAGCTTTTGCACAATCATGATTGGTTCCACCTCCAACAGATATGATAAAATGATAGTCCCTCTTTAATATGTTTAGTCTTTTTTTAAAGTATGTAAGAGCATCTTCCACAAATGAAATTGTACAATCTGGATGCAAGATACCATCAAATATATCATAAGAGATAAACAAGTTCTTTAATATTTTTTCAACTACTTCAACATGGCCAAGACTTATTATATTTTTATCTGTAACAATCAGAGCTTTACTTAATTTATATGGTAATAATTCTGTAGATAAATCTTTAATAGCTCCTACACCAATAAGATTTATTGCAGGCGAACGAAAATCATGAATGTTTTCCAAGCTAATCCCTCCAAATCCAAATTTATATTAATTTTATCTTTTCTGTTTGGCAGGTAGTTTTCCCATGCTATACTCAGTGATAAACAACGTTTTAAATTCATCTGTATATGTAATCCCACGGTTACTTATAGATTTAACATATTTATTCTTTAATAAAACTTCAATTTCCTCATCAGAAAAGAGGTTTTTACTCATATTTTTCACAACCTTTCTGCTTTATTGTACAAGAAAAGAACCTATATAAATAGTCTTTTTTAAAGTGTCTATTATATAGGTTCCATTTTAAAAATCTCCCCTAGGCCTTTTTTATCATATCTCACTTATTTTAAACCCTGTTCATAGGCTTCAACCATCTTCTTAACCATGTTTCCACCTATGGATCCAGCTTCTCTGGCAGTTAAATCTCCATTGTAGCCATTCTTTAAGTTTACCCCAATTTCTTGGGCTGACTCCATCTTAAATTTATTTAAAGCTTCTCTAGCCTGTGGCACTACTAAATTATTACTACTATACGCCACAATCAACACTCCTTTTTATAGTAATCCTTACTGCTTATGCTTAAAGTTTGTACATTTCTATAAAAAATACTCTAGGTAATTGAATAAATATATGGAAACAGCTGCAAAAGAGGTATTTCTGGAAGCAACATTCACTATAATTGGACGTAACCCACATCTCTCTATTCCATTATATAACTTAAATCAATAAAATAATTCTAAACATTTATGTAGCCTTCTAAATAAGAAACAGCTGAACCCGATATTTCTATTTTTCCTCCCAAATCAGTACAGTATAACTTTCCTCCTCTATCAGACAACTGATATGCTACAAATTCATTTTTACCTAAGACCTTTTTCCAATATGGTACTAAGGTACAATGTGATGAACCTGTCACTGGATCTTCACTTATTCCTGATTTTGGTGCAAAGTATCTTGATACGAAATCCACTTCATTACCTTTAGCTGTTACTATTATTCCAAATGCATCTAACTTTTTTAATTCTTCCATGTTTAAATTAAGATTTTTTATGTCTTCTTCTTTTTCAAACACCGCCATATAATCTCTAGACTTATATAATTCTTTTGGTTCCTTTCCTAAGCCCCTTATCAATTCTTCTGGTATCTTACTTTTTTCTCCTTCTCTTGATGGAAATATCATTGTAATTAAATTATCCTTTTTAGATACCCCTAAAATTCCACTCTTTGTATCAAAACTTATCTCCTTTAAATTTTTTTCTAAATATTCAAATATAACATAAGCAGTTGCTACTGTAGCATGTCCACATAAATCAATTTCTTCTTCTGGGGTAAACCATCTTAGTTCATATATATCGCCCTTTTTTACAAAAAAAGCAGTTTCAGATAAGTTATTTTCTTTAGCAATTTCCTGCATTAAATCATCTTTTATCCATTGTTTCAATGGACATACCGCAGCTGGATTTCCTTTAAATTGTTCATTTGTAAATGCATCAACCTGATAAATTGGTATTCTCATTTCCATCCCTCCACTACTACTTGTATCTTCTTAGCATCTTTTGATAATGTAAGACTATTATAGTACTTTTTTATATTCACAGACCTGGTAAATTATACTTGCACAATATATGTTGAATTAATATTTCTCCAAAAAAAGAAAAGATTCCTCCTTTTGAGGAGAAAAATTCAATAATTATTACTGAGCTGTTTTGGTACTCTCTTTATTATTTAGCACATCAGTGAATTTACCCATAATACCACCCCTTATAATATTTCTTATCCTTATACTTATCACTTTCCTACCAATCCACAAGTTATCAACAACTTATCCACAGGTTATGCACATTATCCACAATATTTAAATAATTTGACTTTTTCCAACAAAAATAAGCACTCTAAATGACGAGTGCCTATTTTTATATACCATTATTTTAAGGAGACAAATTAATATTGATTATTGCTTTATTATATTTTGGCAGTTGCATTTAAATTTAAAGTGCCCTGCAACCACAGACACCAGTTTATATTTACGCTTTGGGGGGCATTAATTTATAAACTATTTATTTAAACTAAGGCTTGTTTCCTTAGAACACTTATAATTATATGTGGTATTTGTTACAGCTTAATGTCATAATGATTAACTATTTGTAACAAATTTAATCATTTTTTAAATATTGTGAAGAGATAAGCACTTGTCATCTAAGCTTCTTATCTCTTCATAATCCTTTGTAGCAACAAAGGATCTATTAATAAATTATTTTACATACTTATTCTTAAAATTTCCTTAAAAATACTATATCTAATATCCTTCATTTTTCAAGAACGGTAAATCAAAAAAGTAAAGGCCAGAAGCTATACCAAAAGCAATAAAAAATCCTCTTATTTTTTCATTATTATCCCCTCCCATGGACTTATTTAATTATGTCTATTCTTACCTGTTTTTATGTATAATAAATCTAGTTTTGGATATTATATTAATATAACTACATCTTTTTATTAATAGTTTTCATATTAATATAGTCACTTTTCAGTCATGATAGCTTTTACTTATACCGAGGATGGAAGTCCCCGGTATTTGTTTTTATTTCAGAACTTCTGAAATCCCCATTATTTTCCGCAGCCCTAATTTCATTATCTATCTTCCCTATTTTTTGTCTGCAAAATTCGGTCAGTATCATACTTACACCTTCTCATATTTTCCGTTATTCAATTCTCTTATCTAATGTAACATATCGGCATGTAAATATATATTTATCCTTTTAAGTATAGTATTCATCAATTCACAGTGTAAATATTATCTACAATAATAGGATTATTAATTAACTTAAACATAATCTATCTAAATCACTGTCCGTAAGTAAGATATCCAGCACTTTATATATACTCATGTATTAGAGGGCATGAAGAAAAAAGCATCATCAAAATTAAATGACTTGTATAATTATATGGGTGCAAAATAACTCTCTTTTATCTTAAAAAATCTATAAGGGGCAAAAAAATGGGCCAAACTTTATTCAGGGTAAAATAAAAAACACCGAAATTCAGTGTTATCAACATTTGATGGCGCACCCAGCAGGGCTCGAACCTGCGGCCTCTGGATTTTCGAGAAGCAATTTTGCATAGTTCGCCAATCCCCCCAAACCCTCTTATACTCTCATTTCATTTCTTAACTTGTCCCTTGTTATACCTCTTTATTTTATCCTATAAGGGGTAAAAAAGGGGGTAAAAATTTCTGCACTTAATTATTTATATTTTATAATCCCCATATATGTACACATTAAATTATGTGCAAGATGTGCAATCGTACAATGTAAAAAAAATAAGACATATACTTTGTAAAAATATCTGTACCATCTGTACCCGGAGCCTAAAACCCTTGATATAACAACAGGGTACAGATGTTTTTATGTGTACCTTTCAATCTGTACCATGTGTACCATCTGTACCCTGTTTTCATAATCTTTAAAATAAGTCATGTCTTGTAAATATGAAGATGGAAATACTAAGTCCCTCTTTGCTATATTTTACCTCAATAGCTCATTGTCCAACAAAACCACATGCTGCACTAATTCCTACCTGGTATCTACTATTTGGTATACAGTAATATCCCTTATGGCGATTTCTACTACGTCCAGCTTTTGTATTAATTAATATTCATCTTCAAACAAACAATTATAAACTGTAACATTAGATTCTTTTAATTCTAATGAAATATTAGGTATTTCAACTGATAGCAGTTCTTTATCTAGTATTGTCAACCCTGAGCTATTTAGAAATTCGAAAACTAATCTTCCTATAGAACTATGTTCTTCAAGGAATGGTTTGAAGCTATCACACATCTTAATTTCTCCATTTTCGAACACATGCCTAACATACTTAAACGTTGCATAAGGGGCTAATACAGAAACTTGTATCTGTATTCTGTCTAAATACAAATTTTTCTTTACAAAGTGTGTAAAACTTTCAGTACCAATTTTTGCATCAGTATTTGATATATTTATAAACATAGTAAAGCATGTTGAATAATTAAAATCTGTAAAATTTTCAATTGATGTATTAGGAAAGTATTTTTGAATTCTATCCATCCATGCATTATAATCAACATAGTTTGATAAAATATAACGGTAATCTCCCTTTTTACGTAATGATTCAACAATATGTATTAATTTTTCTTTCATATAAAAACCTCCTACGGTACCGGATACCCATGTATGTTACCTATTGTATTCACATGGACCTTGACTCTGGTTTCTCCATTTGGGCCAACAGGTCTACCAAAATCGTATATCCTTACACTTCCATCAGGTTTAGCAGGTGCCCCCTTCATCCATGCTTCTTGGGTCAGATCTACACCATTTTGTCCTTGTGGCCATTGTGATCTAGACGGATTATCATTGTTATGCCCCGGAACATATTTACCTTGCTTACCAGCATCTACACTAGAAACCCCTTCAACATTCCCTTGAACATATCCTTGAGGAGGCAATTCCTCAGTATCAGATTTGATAACATAATTACTATTTGTTAATATTATAAAGGTATTACTCGTAGTAACAACTTTCCATCCATCCTCAATTCATGAAACTGTTCCTCCTAATTTACTTGCTATAGTATTTACTGCATTTTGTACTGTTTGAGCTACTGTATTAGTCCCATCATCCGTAGTTTCCGTAGTAGAAATAGGCGTAGCAGTTATAGTATCAGAAACTGCACCGGTAGCAGAATATATAGTAGCAATATTTCCGGAAGAATCAACACCTTTATTAAAAAAATCATTAGTACTAACAACCTCAGAAGAATCAAGAGGTATAGAAGTTACCCCACCCGAAACACCATCACTAGAAAAAGAAGAAGGTAAATTATTAACACTATAATCTTGAGAATATGGAGAATACTTAAAATGACCAGTAAAAGAAAGTGGCAGATAAGAAGTACGACTATGAACAATAAGATGTGCAATCGTACAATATAAAAAAAAATAAGACATATACTTTGTAAAAATATCTGTACCCTGTTTTTATAATCTTTAAATTAAATAATCCACCATAATGAAATGACTAACTAGAAAAGGATCATTAATAATTTGCTTCTTAATTATATATAATTTCAAATGACTCTGAAAGTCTGCTATATACCCATTTTATTTTTTAGTATACGCCTGTCCACAATTGTTTGTGTCAGACTATAGGGGCATTTTATATGATAGGAATTATAGTATATTCTAGCTTAATTCCCAGTTGTTTTATCACTTGCTTTTATATTTATTATAACATTTTCAGAATCACTTTTAATTTCTATTTCTTTATTTTTTAAGTCATACGTCAATTTATTTTTTCTTTTATAAATCTTTATTTTATTAGAAATAAATTTATAAATTAATATTAAAAAAGTTATGATAATCATGATTATTAAACTTATAATGCCCACTTTACTATAACTTTCCTTATAATTCAAATTAAATATATACGTAATGACATTATATTTATCTATTATGAACGCGATAAAATCGCATGTCATCAAAACAATACATATTAAATTATACCAATAAACTAAAGGATATTTCTTTATTAAACATCTTAAGCTTATTTTTTCAGAACAACTCTCACATATATTTTCCTTATTACATTTCACACTTATGTCTTTATCCGTCAATTTTGATATAATATTCAATAACATAAATATTATGTTAAATATAGAAAAAACAATTATCAAAACAATAAAGCTTATTCTATACTTACTTACTTTACTAATATTATCCAAAGAACTTCCTAATATAGATAAGCCGCCAAAAAATGCTAGTACAACAGTGGAAAATATACTCAATATTCCAATGAAGTCTGTTTGTAACTTTTCAATCTTTATTTCATATTTATCTAAGAGAGATGTTTTTTCTCTTATCTGTTTTCTTAAATTTCTTTCTGCTATTTGTGATCTAGCTATCTGTTCTCTAAATCCATTATAGGTAGTAGCTCTAGGAATTTCTAATGCTAAATAATCTAATAATTTTAAAAGTATATCCTTATCTTCATCCTTATTAAGTCTATTTATTAAATCATTTGTAGTAGTATTAAGTTGATCTCTTTGTTCATCATCTAACTTTTGAATAAAATTAAAGATATAACTATATTTTATCCTAGTACCACTAATATTAGGTATTTCATCAATATTAGTTATATCTTTATTGCTTAATATATACTCTAATACCTCTTCAACATCTTTATCTGCTACGTAACTCATAAATTAACCTTTCCTATGAAACAATTTTTTATATCTTCTAACGGTATTTCTATATTTGAATGTGAAATATAATTAATTTTCCATGGCTCTTCTTTATGAGTTTTGTCTACAAGATCCCATACTGGTATATCGATTAATTTATTAACTACCTTATTAATTAAATCTTTATCTTTTGGTTCAATATAGGCACCTAGCTCTATACCCGTTATTTTTTTTGATACATTGGCATTATAGCAATAATAAACATCTGGTACAACAGGCCCATATGCCCATGCTTCAATATCATTGTCAAAAATGGGTTCTTTATACTCTGCTAAGTGATAACCTTGAATATAATATAAAAATTTCTGTAATTGTAAATTTGTGATTGGCTTATTCAGTTCATTTTCGCAATAATTTAGCACATATTCAGCAATATCCATAGCATCATACATAATAAGCTTCCTCCTATTCAAAAAATCATTATAATATACTTTTATTATCTTAATTATATATTTATTATGTATATATATAAAGCTTGCCAATTTTTAAAATATTAGCTTTTTTATTTTGCAACGTTCAATACATTTTCTTATTCCGGTTTATTGTATAATATCTCTATTTTTCTTGCTTTTCTAATATATTTAATTAATTTTATGGCATTATCTATTTATATTATGATTTATACTGCTATCATGGGACTTGTTTAAATAAGTTTTTCTAAGGTAATAACGTCCTATTTAAATATACTACTTTATTAATTCATTATAAAATTTATTATTCCATAGTTATGTTCTTTAGTAATAAATAAACAGTTGATTCCATCATTTATTTTACTCACCATAACTCCACAATACTTAGGTAACTTAACCCATGATGGAATTTTAATTTTCTCCATATTTTCTGATTTTACATTATATGGTAAGTTCCATCTGTTATTTGGACTAATGCAATCCCATGTTTCCTTGCAAAATCAATTGCTCCTTGCTTAAAACGTGAAGTCGAAAATAACATCCCCTTGTGAGCACCTATTGACCTAATCCTATTATATAAGATTTCTACTTTTTCTCTCGGAACAGGATTTTTATATTTCTTACATTCTATCAATGTTATAAATTGTCCTCCTAAAAATGTATGTTTAACCATGACATCTATTTGATAATTTCCATCATCTACTCTTGCAATATAATTATGTTTAACATTACATTTTATACCCTCATTTTGACTTATTTGCTTCACTATATTAGAAACATATTCCTCAAACTCAGTATTTGTCGTATCTGTAGTATCGGCTTTAAATGGATTATATACTCCTATAGAATTACCCCTTGAAAAATAAAATTAATAATTATATATTTTATTTTTCTATATAAATCATCATATTCCTGCTAATTTTTACAGAAAACACAAATAAAGCTTAAAACAAATTTACTGTTCTAAATTTTACTTATATATTCAAATCATATTTTATAATCTTTCCTACTAAGAAACTATATTTTTATAACTAATCCTATTAAAATATTTTGCCTCTACCATTTTCACTTCCTTTTCAGATAGAGCTGTGAGTATATTATTTACTCTCCTGACCTGAAACTGTGTCCGCTTCTTTATACAATTAAGCTTGTCTAGTTCTTTTAATCCAGGCTATTACTTGAATTTATATCTTTCATATCAAGATTTATACTTTAATATTTATATAAAAATCCATTGCTTTTATTTTACACTAGCATTCCATTTGCTTTTTTAGTACTCATTAAAATATTTAGGTTCTATACCTGCTCTTAAAACATCTCTCATAACTTCCACTACAGTTTTATCCTCTTCTACAGCTTTTCTTTTCATAGCTTTAACTAAATCTCTAGGTAGGGCGTATGTATGCTTTTCTAGTTCTTCCTTTGCTCTTGGCCTACCTATTTGTTTACCTGACATAACATCAACCTCCTTATTAATATTATATCACACTTTAATAAATACTAAATATAAATATGTATTAAATTCTAAGCAATACAAGTTCGCTAAAACACTATTTAGCGAACTTATAATTAAACATAATTCGTTGACCGGTGGTTTTACTAGATTTACAGCACAAACCTCCGTCAAATTTATCTTAGATAATAAAATTAAAAATGAAATAACCAAGTGCTAATAACCACAGAAAACTTCTAGCAATGTGAAAATACAAAAATCATGTTACAATTTCTATATTAGTAAATATAAACCTTTATTATACATTCGTGGGGTGATGATAGATGAAATATGATGTGAAAATACATAAGGATAAGCCATTTAATGAAACACTTAATGGCAAAACAACACATCGTAATGGTTCTGTGGAGATTAAATTTCTCGATGACGATGGAAGCGTCACTACTCAAAAATATGGATACATTACAGCAGATGAGATAATTCAAGATGTGAAAACAGGAAAAGATATAATACTAGATGGATGTTATGTGAAGGATCTAGTATTAAGTAAAGTTAGTATAACAAGCTCAGTCTCGTGTAATAACACTTTTTTTGATGGAGGAACGAATTTTAAGGGAGTAATGTTCAATGAAAAAGCAGACTTCCTTGGAACAACGTTCAGCGGAGAAGTAGATTTTGGTCCAGCAGAATTCAACGGGGATACAAACTTTAGTTATGCAGAATTCAACAGAGATACAGACTTTAGTTGCGCAACATTTAGTGGAAAAATAAATTTTGTGGGCTCAATATTCAGTGAAGAAGTAAACTTTAGCAGTTCAAAATTCAAATCACAAGCAAGCTTTAATAATTCAATATTTAGTGAAAAAGCAGGTTTTAATAATTCAACATTCGGTGGAGAGGTAAATTTCATGGAAGCAACATTTGACAGAGAAGCAGACTTTAGTGCGTCAGTATTTATAGTAGAAGTAAATTTTGTGCAAGCAACATTTAACAGAGAAGCAGACTTTGAATTGACAAAATTTCATGGAGAAGCAATCTTTAGTGATATGGAATTTAGGAGGAAAGCAAGCTTTACTTTCACAACATTCAACAATCAAGTAAGTTTCGGCAACTCATCCATTAAAGAACAGATAATTTTTTACAATGTTATTTTTAGTTCGCATGTTGATGTGAAATTTAAAATATGTAATTCATTAGTAATAGAAGATTGCATCATAGAAAAAACATTAGACTTGCAAGGTGCTAAATTTAATTCGCTTTGTTTTGAAAATACAAAGAACCTTGGTCAAATTTTTATTGATTGGGAAAGAGATACTATAAAAAAAGCAATATACGAGTATGCAAAAGAACATAAACTACCTTATTATACAATTGCAAAACAATTTCTTATGCTTAAGGAAAACTTTAATGAAATAGGCCAATACGATGATGAAGACGCAGCCTATGTTGAATACAAGAGGTGTAAAGCTAAATCGGAATTACATAATGAAAATGGAGACAAGGGTTTTAAAAGGATACGAAGTTTCATTGCACATCCTTTTAAATGGTTTATTTTTGATTACATCGGATCATATGCCACAGCTCCATTACGAATATTTAATACTTTATGGCTGAATATCCTTGGCTTTGCGATTATATACTTTTTAGGAGGTATTTATTCATCAAAATTTCAATTTGGAAATGGTCCAATAGCAAAATGTTTAGAAAGGTTTATGATAGCAATTTATTTTAGTGCAATTACATCATTTACAGTAGGATATGGAGACATTTCGCCACAATCATTTTTTATTGCAATTGTTGCAGTCATAGAATCATTTATAGGTGTATTCCTAATGTCATACTTTACAGTTGCCTTTGCTAGGAAGATTTTAAGATGATATTATACATAGCACTCTTTTCTATGACTTTGAGGGAATACAAAAATATCCTAGGGTTTGGTCTACCAACTCTAGGATATTAAATTATTTATAGACTTAAAACCAAAAGATATATTTTCTTTTTAAGGATGCCGAAAGTACTTGATCGTGCAATAATAAGACGGAGAACCATAGGTATTATGAAATTTTATACAGCAATGTAGGAAAACCTGCAAAACATCAGATTATCATACTATTATAGGAATCTATAATTCAACAGAATTTAAGTATTAAAGTAGTGGTATTTGCTCTTGATAATCTAGTAATAATATAAGTCAATACAACTAAAGACCTGGCAGGATTTTTCCCACTAGGTCTTTACTATATTTACTTTAAGCCCTGTTCATAAGCTTCAATTATTTTCCTAAAACCATATTTCCACCTAAAAATCCAGATTTTCTGGCAGTCAAATCTCTATTATAGCCATGTTATTACATCTTCCAAAATAGGTCTTTTTCCCTGAGTATGTTCATTTTCCGGGTATCCTATTATACATCCATTAAAAGCATACTCTCCATAGTTAACATCTAATAACTCACAAAACTCTTTACTCTCAGTCAATCCCTCTATAACAGATATTAACCTAAAACCAAGATTTAAAGAAGCTGCTTTAAGCCACATATTCTCCATTACGTGTGCTAAACTTTGTTTTTCAACAGGTGGTATCCCCCTCTTTTCTGCAACAATTATAATACAAGGTGCTTCAATTAAGCCAGGTAATCCTCCATGTACCATTCCCGAAAGTACCTTATGATAATTTTTTCCCTTTTCTCTAATAAACAAATTTTCTTGCATTTCTTTTTCAAAATTTTCTAAGAATCCTTTTAAATATTTTTTTATTATCTCATTTAATTTTATTAACTTTTCATCTTCGCCTAAAGTCACATAAAACTTTCTGAAGTCTTTATCTAATGGACCGACAAGTCCTGCATATGGACCCCATAATCCTGCATTAACTATAGCCTCCACTATTTCTTTACTAGGTAATTCTTTTTTAAATAGACGAACTGAGCGTCTCATCTCAATTATCTTATCCAGTATCTTGCTTTCTTCTACGCTAAACTCATTATACATTCTTTCATCCTCCTAATAATTTTAAATAAATCCTAATTATATATAACAATATATCGTAGTATAAGCTATCATCAGCTCACCTTTAGCCTAATAGGCCCATGCTAGTTTTTGTACCACCCTAAGGTTCATTTTTGTATCTAGCATTACTATCTAAAAGCCACTTAGCAAAGCTAGTATTTTTGATATTTGCCATATAATAATCCATGTAACAAAATGTACAACTTTGTTCAATTGTTTTTAGTGTTTACCACATATTGCGATAACCTTTTAATCATTCATGTAGCAGTTCCAATTCAGTCATTCTTATGCATATATACACTTTTTATATATTTTGCAGTATGTTCAAGTTCAGGAAATAAAAATTTTTCGTTAATACCAAGTTTATCTAGTTCCCAAAGAATACTATCTTTACATTCACCATCAATTATTATTCTATAACCTAAATCATCTGCTGGCCAACTCTTATAATTGAGAATATTGTTTTTATATACTGGAACTCCATCATTATTTATATATCTTTCATTTTCACATAGCATAAATGCAGCACTCTGTCTATTTTGTCTTTCGGAGAATGTTTTAGGTTCTACAAACAATTCACAAATGCCTAATTGTGGAAATAAGTATTTTAGAGAATTGTTTTTTTCAAATTCAGTTATTATTTTGTGGATAACTAATTCTTCAAGAAATGAACTAATGTAATTCAACTTATGTGATAGATAACATGATGATATGATACGAACAATAGTAGCCCTATATGGATATTTTTGTACTTTAGTAAAAATAAAAACTTCGCCATCTTTTTCAAAGTTACCTTGACAAGCAAAATATAAAGCCACCAATAGATTTTTAGTAACATCTAAAAGTCTGGTTGGTAATCCAAAATGCTGCATTTTCGCAAGTAAATTAAGATTATCCTTAATACCTTCAAATTCTTCAGGACGTTCCTTTAACATATCATTTACCATTTCAGGTTCGTATTTTAATAAAGAGCATCCTTTTCTATCAATAGAAGGTTTTAATTCCCAGTCTTTATCAGACTGTCCTCTAAAAAGCAGTTCTTTTGGATTCAATTTTTTATATTCGTCAAATATATACTGCTGAAATGAGACTACTGATTTTATTAATTTTTCCTCACTCATGCATTTTACCTCCCAATTTACATAGTGTAGAATACCCAATAACAATTATATCTGAAAATTAATATTTAAAAGCCACTCAATAATAATTTTATACTTCCTTGTCAAATTGTTCAAACTCAAATAAAGGAATATCGTCCTCTAAAGTAACATTAATGATATTATTACTTACGGCAAGCTCCTGTTTATCTCTCCACACTGATGGCTTTCTATTCTTTAGCCTGAATATTTGAGCAACAACGCTTGGCCTTTCAAATTTTCTAACAGTAACAACATTGCCTTTATTGGTTACGACTTCTTCCTCATATTCAAAGCCTAGAGCTGATTTAAGTAAGGCATTCTCTACCTCTATATCAATTCCTCTTTTCCCTTTTTTAGAGCTGCCAAAAGTGCTAGATGGCGCAATAACAAAGTGGAAGAACTAAAGATTATGGAGTTTCAAACAATAACTCAGAAAAACTCGCAAAGTGTTAGAATGTCACACTATGGTAATCCATAATTCAATAAGATTTAGTATTAAAGCAGTGGTATTTGCTCTTGATAATCTAATAATAACTCAATGCAATAAAAAATAAGCACCTTACGAAAGGTACTTACTTTTTAGCTTGTAATTTCAATTTTTCATACCGATTTTAATAGACTATTTAATTTAGATTTTACAGTATTTATTGGAATTGCGAATCCTATGCGTTCAACTTCATCTTGGCTTATTTTAGCGGAATTTATTCCTATTACCTGTCCAAGTGAATTTACTAGAGCTCCTCCACTATTTCCAGGATTTATAGCTGCATCTGTTTGCAAAAATGTTTGGGTAGTGTTTCCCGTGTTAATTTCCCTTTTTGTAGCACTTATAATACCACTTGTTACAGAGCCTAAAAGTTCTTCGCCCAAAGGACTACCGATAGCAATTACTTGATCGCCTACCTGGACATTGTCTGAATTTCCAAGCTTTGCTACAGCTGGCATAGTAGTTTTACTGGTTACTTTTATTACCGCTAAATCCTGATTTGCATCGTAATTCACAACCTTAGCAGGTACTTGCTTTTTATTGTTTAATATTACACTTATACTTTCAGCACCTTGTACCACATGGTAATTGGTAAGTATATATCCATCAGGATTTATTATAACTCCTGAGCCCATTCCTTCTTCTTCACTACTTTGGTTGCCTAAAAAGCCAGATTCATTAAAGTCGGAGGTAGTCTTGGTGGAAACTCCCACTACTGCCGGACTTACTTCTTTTGCTATTTGGGTTATAGTAAGTCCTCTTCCATTTGATGTGGCTATAGTAGAAGATTGATTTAGATAAGTTCCAGATACATGGGAATTAATTTCTCCATAAAGTGACGTATTTTTGAAAAAATTTGTATTTGGAACTACATATAAAAAGGCTGCAATTGAAAGCCCACTCCCTACTAAGCTAGTTATTAATACTATTGCTACGTAGGACAATACCCTATTCATCGAGGAATGTTTTTTAAATTTATCCTTAAAACTAGACTTTACATTTACTTTTGAAGTATTATGATCAAAATCATTCATATAATTCCCTCCTCGAAAATTGATATAATATAGTTATTTTATATCTATATCATAAATTTGTTTTGTTACAGTTGTATGACATATATATGACATAATTGTTAATGAATCATGTTAATACACTTTTTTAGTCGTAAGCTGTATTGGTCTTTCTAAAATCAGCATTTTGACGGACTATAATATAATACTTCACATAATGTTAAAGAAAAAAACGTACAATTTTGCTCAATTGTTTGATATTTGCCATACATTGCAATAGCCTTTTAAACATTCATAAGACAGTTTTAAGAACATTTAAATTCAGACAATGGGATTAAAGAAAAGTCCTTTTTAAGGCATCTATATTCTCCATATATTAATATATTTTTCTCTTTTTATGGATTCCGCAATATCCAGATACTTTCTTTTTAGAGCACCTCCAAAATATAATTGCACACAAAATAAAATTGCACTACTCCAATCTAGCTAATTCCTTATAAATCAATGAATACAACGTATTCATTGAATAGTACCGTTCCAAAAAAGGATGCAGCGTTCCAAATGATGTAAACGCTATAAACCTAGTAATATGAAGGCTTATAGCGGTATTGACTTTTATTCGTTTATTGGGGGAAACTGTACCTTTTTCAACTTTTATTAGTAACGTTCCATTCAATAAAAGGCTTTGTATTCTACAATGAGTTTGGCAAGCATTTGGATAGCAACAATATTCTTAAAAGGTTAAAGAAAATACTTGAAAACATCGACCTTCCAGATAGAAGATTCCACGATTTAAGGCATACCTTTGCCACTAGGCTGTTTGAACTAAGAAAAGAATAACCCTCTATTTTTCTTTTATGAAATCCTATAAGAGGTAAAAAGAGAGGTAAAATTCAATTTTGAGACAAAATAATAACCGCTGAAATTTAGTGTTTTCAACGGTTTTTGGTGCATCAAAAGAGACTTGAACCCCCGGCACGCTGGAAATGAGGACACTATGCTTTATACTTTTTATATATTCTCTCAATCCCTTACATATCAATATTTATTTCTTATTTAATGCATTCTGATATTATCTAAAATATATGTTTTTTATTTTCGGTTGTGTTACACATCATCTTTATTCTTCCCAGCAGCTCCTTGTCTACCTAAACCACACTCTGGATTAACTCATCTTCTGTATGCGCTGTTCTACTTAGGATTGGACATAATAAAACCCTCCAGCTTGAAATTTAAAATTAAGCGCAGGGTTTTATTTTTTATCAGTTTTGGTTTGATTATAATTTCTACAGCTACCTTCTGCAAGCCTTTATTTCTAATGCCTGTAGAGGTGAGCTTTAGAAACCTTTTTTAAAAGGCACATTTAGCCTTTTTATATACCCCTACCCATATAATTATTTTTTATGAATTTTCATTCTTCTTATATGAGATATTATTTCATTTCCATTAATTATTTTAATGAATTGTAATTCTTTATTATTAAGAATATTTTGTTCTTGATATGTTCCTTTCATAAATGTTGGAATAAAAAATTTTATTGTATCATCATCAATTGTATTATAAACTTTTCTAATAAAATCTAATTTCTTAAGAGTCTTGGGGGGTATATTTTCTTCCGGTAAAAAAGATGATACATCATGTTTACATTCATGCATTTCTGCCTCTTTGATCTCTACAAGATTGTCATTATCTTTTAAACAATAGTCATCAAAAAAAACTATATCAAAGTTTTTTCCATCTAATTTCATGAGATATTCTCCATCATCATAATATACCATTGCATCTATACACTTATTTATGTATTTATACGATTTATAATAAAATGGTCCTATCTTATCAATCACCATCTCAAGTAAAATACCTGTTTCAACCTTCCCAGTTTTGCATTTTTCATAAAAATTATTCCATAACTTTTTAAATTCTGAAGCTTCTTCATGGGTTATTTTAAATATAGAGACTAATTTTTCTATAGTTACATCTAAATAACGTTTATTTTCATCCAATTCCATTTTCTTTCTTTTACTAGAAATCATATCAACTATTATTCCAATTAAATTATAATTTTGCATTATTAAATTAAAAAGTTCACAAACTGTTGCATCACATGAACATTTGGGCTCATTTAGCTTGTCTCCACTTATAATAATACTCATAAACTTACCTTATAGGAATCTCTATGGAAGGAATTCCCATTCTTGATGTTACATTAGATGTTATTTCTCTAAAATAAGGCCATACAACCATTTGAACAAAACCTTTTAATTTTTTATCATCATTTACTTGAAATGCGTATTCTTTATCTATTTGAACCAAATTCATATCATATATAGCATTAATCTCTATAAAACTTTCTTTAAAACTTTCCTTTTCATCTTCTTTGCCACCACAAAGAATGTCTAAAGTAAACTTTATCTTATAACTTTTATAATACTTTTTTTTAATTTTATTTTCATCTATATCTATACCCAATTTTAGAGATAATACCATCTTTTCTTTTTTAATTTCATCAAAATAACTATGTACTTCTAAATC
Source organism: Candidatus Clostridium eludens (assembly GCF_045310515.1). Classification (NCBI taxonomy): domain Bacteria; kingdom Bacillati; phylum Bacillota; class Clostridia; order Eubacteriales; family Clostridiaceae; genus Clostridium; species Candidatus Clostridium eludens. The sequence goes on from NZ_JBJHZX010000001.1 coordinate 231,911, forward strand.
CTTTAAATTTAGGCCTTCTACTTTAAATACATTATTAACACTCTTGCTCATATTTAATCTCTCCTGTCTATTACATCTTTTTCAGTATAATATCTAAGGATAATATCCACCTTATAATCAACTCCTTGCTCCAATTTTATTTCATAGTTTTCTACTATTATATCGGTCTTATATTTTCTTTCCCTTTCTTGCTTTTGATGCTTGTACAAAGAATCGATTGCATCCATTAATTCTGGTGAGATACCTTCATACCACCCTAACATATCATCATAAAAAATCAATTCTTGTTCTTCTGTATTTTCCTCATCTTTTTGTGATAAAATATTATGTTGCTTCTTTGTAGAAGTTAAATATACTTCTAACTTTTCTCTATGTAGTTTGTCTAAAATAATTTTTAATAACATATTATAAATACTTTTTTTATATTCCTCTTTTTCTTCAAATACTCTGCTATATTCATACATTAAGTTTTCAAAATTTTTAATTTCTACTTCCTTAAAATCATCATTGTACTCTTTATCAAACCATCTATAAAATTTTTTTATTTGATCACGTTCTTCATTAACACACTGTTGTTCTATTACTATTGGATTAATCAATGTTTTTGTTATCATAAAATCACCTATGAAAAAAATATATTTATTTGTATACATATTAACATACCCCACCCTTATTGTCTATTTTCACCTATTAACATATTTTAACATATATTAAAATACTTTGAAATACTCTATTGTATCTATTTTGCTATCAATTACCTAAGAGTGAGATCATTTCATATAATTTGTGTGTGATTTTCTACTATATTTATTTATAAAATGATACAAGTTAAAGAAATAAAACTTGAACCAAATTTACTGTTCTAAACTTTACTTATGTTATTCACATCATAATTTTATAGTCTTCCCTATGAAAAACAATAACATATCCACATTTGAACTACGCTAACGGTATTTAGTTTAAAAAATAAAAAAGAGGTAAAATGTCCTCTCAAAGCTATAAGCAAGCCGATTATGACTAAAAGGATTCAATTACTATTTTATAGTGCAAAAGAATGGGCAGGTGGAAGTCGTTTTTCACTCTCGCCAGTTATACAGTATCCTGTTATGAAAAAAATACATAATGTGATATGCAATCCTTATTTAGTGGTGTATCTTTTGACTATAAGCAAACCAATTATATAATTTATAAAATGTTTTAAATACTTAAATATGTTACAATATTCCATATAGATTGTATGAAAAAATATGCTTATATACTTTTATGACAATTAAAGCAGACATTATTCTATAGAATGAGGAGGTTGAAAATGAAAAATTCAATTGTTCTAGAACTTCAAAAAGAAGCTTATAATGATAAGTCAAGTATTTCAACACTGATAAGGAAATCTTATGTAGTTGCAAAAAAACTACAAATTTGTGAATTTGAAAAATGGCTTAATTCTGAAATGAACGGATATAATTGTAGGGATGAAGAAATTCCTGATTATCGACAAATTACGTGTGAATTAAAAGCATTTAACCCATTTAGAGGATGGATACCAACAATTATGGATAATACACAAATTGCAGAACTAATTAATATTCAAAAAATTCGTGATCCAATAACAAATTTAGAAAATTTATCAAAAGCACATTCGCAATATATAACATTGAGAATTAATAATGAACGTAGAAAATTATTATCAGATTGGTTTGGTTTCGATACAAAGTATGAATTATTTATAAGTAGGACACAATTAGAATCAATTATTGAATCAGTTAGAAATATTGTACTTAATTGGTCATTAAAGTTAGAGGAGGATGGTATTATGGGTGAAGGGATGACTTTCAATGATAAAGAAAAGAGCATAGCACGGAAAAAAAATTATACGGAGAATCATTTTCATGGTCCCGTAATAAGTTCTCAATTTCAGCAGAATTCTCAACATTCAACACAAGTAATGAATAATCAAGATATGAACATAGAAAAATTAAATGAGTTGATACAGATGTTTAAAGAAAATATCGGACAAGTTAAGTTGCAACCCTTAGATAAAAAAGAAATAGAAACTCAAATTCAGACAGTTGAAGAACAAGCTAAATTACCAAACCCAAATAAAGCAATTATTTTTGAATGCCTAAGAACAGTAAGAAATATTCTTGAAGGTGTTGCTGGTGGTATATTTGCTTCAGGGCTTATATATGAGCTTGGATTATTTATACAAAAGTAAATTCTTTGTTGTAAATGATCTTTTGTAAAAATACGGTATCCATAATATTTAAATATGTTTTTATAAACTTCATATCGAAAAATGTATCAAAAACGATTATTTATGATACATTTTTTATTTTCTACAGGATACTACTTTAGAATAATTGAAAATATATTAAAATACGTATAACATTCTAAAATGTTACAACTTGACCTCAAATTTTCTTTTCGTTTCTATAAATTCTATAAAATTCTTCACTTAAATCGGACTCTCTCTTTGTTCCCGTTAAAGGATTAATACTTATAAATTTATCACAATAATTTAGATACCTTGATGCATTATTACTTACCTCTATTAGTCCCTCAAATGTATGAAAAACTCTAACATAGCACCAAATTTTTTCATCAACTTTCATTAGGAATGCAATATGACAGTAAGGCTCGTTATCCCACATTGGGTATCTGCTTCGCTTTCCAATAACATCAATTGAACCTTTTATTGGATACTGTAAATAAAATTCATCTTGCAAATTATTGTCTAACATGCATTTTCTGATCATTTCTCCATCCTTATCCTCTAGATAACCTTGTCCTAGCCAATAGTATGCCAATTCATATGCTATTTTTAAAATCGCACGTCTGAACTGTATTATATCTATTTCATGCTTTAAAGTAATTCTAGGGGAAGGATCAAACCCTTCTTGAATTTGCTTCTCAATTTCATCCCTTGTTAACTTAGGTAACCCTTTTCTCTGGCGCATTTTATTTATAATACTAGGCAACTTATCCTTATCTTTTTTGTCAATCTTAATGTTTACTGACTCCATTCCATCATCATTAATAGTCCTTCTAATTTTTGGAACAATATATAACCCTTTTGGTACTCCGGTTTTATCGAAATAATATCTTACTTCTTGGCTTAGATCACTAGATAACCTCGCTTTCTCTAGTGGATTAGGAATTTTTCCTGTCTTTCCACGAATTTTTAAAAGTTGCCGTTGAGCTTGAATAAGAAAATGATTAACCAAATGGTTATCGACACTACTGCCTAACTTATCATTACATTCTTTGCAGACGCATTTAATTATCAATGTTCCTCCAATAGAATCAGGGAAAACGTGTTCTTCAGAGAATATGTCAACAGTCCTTTCATTTTTGCATATTATGCACTTCATAAACTCCCACCTCATACTAAATTTAATCACAGTGTTTTAATATTCACCTATATAACTCTTCATGACAATTTACCATGTCGTATTGATTAACATTAATTATATGATACACCATATTATTCAATCTCCAAAGAATAATTTATTATATTTATGATTTTTTCATTTATTAAGTGAAGTAAAAATACAGTGTCCATAAACCATTTGATTTAACAAACACTAAAAAGAATAAATAACTACTGATAAATAGGTTTAATTTGATAAGATAAGTGCTCGTGACATTTGAATATGTGATTTCGTGGACATTTACAAGTATAATACCATCATCTGTGTTATGAATTGGATAAAATTACTGGTGAAACTTTTTAAAAATAGGCACGATTATATATGTATAAAGTATCTCATTCCAAATACTCCTTTAATACTCCTTTTAAGTATATAATATATATATGAACACCTGTAAATGAGGCTCCAATAAGGGAAACTGCAAATAAAATTAGTATTATATGTTGTGCAAAGCATCTAGTTAAAAGCTAGGTGCCTTTTGTTATAAAAAATTAAACCGAGTATTTGCATAATACTATTGATATTAGTTAATAATACAAAAGATAAATACAATGTAAAATAACAAAACATTCCCCCATAAGAAAATATTTATGAAAACCAATATGAAAAAATAGGTGCTTGTCATGAGGCACTTATTTTTTATGTCTAAAATTAATTTAAATTATCTCCTATAAAATACTGTTTGAATATGCAAGCCAATATTAAATATTGTATCACATCATATATTTAATACCGTATTATTCCAGTTGTCATTGTATTTACCTTTTGAAATAATAAGATATCTCTAAAATATTCGCTTCATGCAGTTACTATATTTATTTATACTGTGTCATTTCACAGAAATGTGAAGTGACAAATTAAAAATATTTTTCTTGGAATCGCCAACGTCATTTACAATCGTCCTAGCTTGTCCGTATGTAGTAAAATCAATATCCTCCTTAGAACCACCGTTGCCATTTATAACTACACAAGCTTACGTAAATGTAGTAAAATGAACACCCCTCATGAATTTATGAAAAATAAACTTTCTCATTTAAAAGAAATCTTCAAGTCTTTTTATGCCTATGTTTCCAGTATGCTCTATGTCCTGCTTATCTCTCCACTTATCAGGTTTTCTATTTTTTAACCAAAATATTAGAGCTGTAGTATCCGGCGCAATTTCTTTTTTAACTTCTTTTGTTATCACCATATCATAAGCTGGAAAGCCGTGTATATCAGTTAATACCTTTCCATTTTTATCTTTTCTTATTACTCTTTCTCTAATAACTTCTGTGTATGAGTATCCTAAAGCTCTTTTTAAGAGAGCATTTTCAACTTCAAAGTCAATTACCTCTTTGCCCTTTTTTAAGGCCTCGGAAAACTCGGAATACCTCTTTTTATATTCATATAATGTAGCAGCATGAATACCTAAATTCTTTGCTATTTGTTCATCAGTGAGTCCATCTCTGGACCAGCCTTCAACTAATATCAATTTATCTTTTACGGTATCCCATTTTGACTTTCTCATGAACTCATCACCTGCCTTCAGTACTAATCCTTAATATTCAATCTAATAGTTTATCGCGAAAGAATTAAAAATAAAAAGCATGGAAAGCAATCCAATAATGGATTCATTAATCTCTCCATACCTAAATATCAGCTTCTACACATGGAATGCAAGCTACTTTCAATATTTATCTTTAGCTTTATTATACCATAAAACTGCTTCTATAAATCTAATAATATTAATGCTTCAATCATTATTTAAATATATAATAATTTAGGAAACCGTTTCTTAAATTCATTTTTTTGAGAGCCTTACAAGTCTTATAAAATTTACCCATTGGTGGGCTGTTAATCTCCTACTTTTAGCGGTATCACATATATACCTGGCTATAATTTTTATGTCTTCCTCATTTTCAATCCTTCCAAGTTCAATTAAAATTGTCTCTTTCAGTATCTGCCCATCAGAATCTACAAGAAACTTAACATCTTCCATTTCTTTAACTACTGCATAAGCTGTGACTTCATAGTGCTTGTTTAATATGCCCCTTCTAGTTTTTATATCAGGATATATCATTTGATACCTTTTAAAAAGGCTATCACTAATCTTACGTGGGCGTCCTACTTTATTACTCATTATAATATCACCCTACCTATGGTTGTATTTAACTTTTCCCATTCTACGTCTTTTTCTTTCCAGGCTTTTACCTATCATAACTCCATAATTAAAGCAATTTATAACTAAAGAAGAAACTCCAAAATGTTCTGGCTGGGATTTCTGAATTATAGCAACTAAATCACCAATGTACTCGAAATAATATTCTTGTTTACTTATTGCCTTTTCATATTTTTTATTCAATTCAATAACCTCCCTTGACATACAGCTTATTTAGGAAGTAAACTTTAGTTGCGAGTTAAGGCTTACTTCCTTTGGTAAGCAAATTATTATTTATTTAACAGGTCCATTTTTATGTATTTATGTGGACCTTCTTTTTTATATATTTTCGGTTCTTTCTTAAACCAAAAGCACTTTTTATAAGTAATAATAACTTGTCCTTTTCCTGCTCTGTATAATGTGAAGCTTTTAATTTAATCACAGTTTATAACCCCTACATATCTAATTCTATTTTTCTTTCTTGAAACTTAATATTTCTTAACCCTTTGCCAGTAATAAATCTATGAAATTCTAAGCTCCTATTGTTACCTGATAAATTCTTATTTATAAATATAACTATAGTTCCATACTCTTTTAATCTAAATCCTGATAGAGAGCCTAGTTCATCTTCTAGAAGTATAATTCTTTTACCCTTGTATCTAAAAGATTTACATGTAATTTTTCCCACCAATAACCCCTCCTGATTTATGATTCTCCATCCATGTATTTATCCATAGCATTGAATATCTCTTCGATAATTCTGATTTTAGTCTCCGGTGTGACAAGCTCCTGTTCTCCATTTACAACTTCTTTAATCCATTCTAAGATTAAATGATTAATGAAAACTAAAAGTCTCACTCCTTCTTTTGGCATTCCAGAAGTAGCTTTATATATGTCAATTTCACTAAAAGATACTATCTTTTCAACGAATGCCTGGTCAACTGTATCTTTTATCATTTCATTACTAATTGCTTTCATGAAAACACTCCTTTACTCGCTTCCCTTATCTTCAATAACCTTAACCTTGTGAATAGTGTTATGTGATACCCCTGCTATTTTGGCTAGTCCTTTTTTAGTGTCTATTCGAACAAAAACCTTGTCAGATTTCTGACAACCTTTTTTTCCATGGAACCGTTCCCGCATGGGCTCTCTGCTTTTCCTTAACCTTAACTTTATGGATAGTATTATTTGATACTCCAGCTATTTGGGCTAGTTCTCTGCCAGTGATTATGGGATTTTGGTATTTACCAGATTTCTGGTTAACTGCACTTGCGTATTGATTTCCTTTAAATCCACCCTGATTTTCTTTTGAAGTTACTGAATAATAGGCTCAAGCTATTTGTGCTAATTCTTTTTTGGTGTCAATCGCCTTGTCAGAAATCTGACAACCCGATTTTGCTTTTTTATTTTTCAGCTGCTCTTTGAGTTCTTCACTTCCCTTATCTTCAATAACTTTAACCTTGTGAATGGTATCTTCAGATACTCCGGCTATATCTGCTATTTCTTTTCTTGTATTTATAGACTGCTTACTTTCAACTGTTTTTGATAATTTCGTCAAAAACAGTTCGCTTTTATTTTTAGGATTATTTTTTCTTGCAATTTCAATAGCTTCAATTTTATTTCCCTTAGCCTTTTCCTGTATAATGGGCTCAAGCTATTTTGGCTAGTTCTTTTTGTGTATCTATTTGTTTAAGGTTAGCAGATTTCTGCGAACCTTTTTTCTCTCGACCTTGTCAGATTTCTGACAAGGCTGAGGATTTTTGCCACCCGCTGATGTTTTAGATTCTCCTTAAGCCTTTTCTTGTATAATAGGCTCCAGCTATTTGGGCTAGTTCTTTTTTGGTGTCAATTGGCTTTTGGTCTTTGTCAGATTTCTGACAAACTGCACCTGTATATTGATTCCTTTTAAATCTACTTTGATTTTCCTTAGCCTTTTCTTGTATAATAGGCTCCAGCCTCAATGCAAGTTTTGCCCTCTCATACAAGGGGCTACAACTTATCGTTCCCTTTAGGATTAATAATCTCTAGCTTTGAAGGTATCCCCAACTTACAGATGCCTTTGTGATGCTGACTGATTTTATGTTATAAGCTTCTATAACTCTCTTTTATTCTTTAACATATACTTAGCAAGTTCTCTTTTAAATTTTCTTCTTTGACTCCTAGTCAATTTAGCATTAGTTGCCTTCAGACCTTCATCCATGAGTCTTTTCTTAGCGGCATCTGTATAAAAATACTTAGAAATTCCACTAGACATTTTTGTATCTGGCATAATTGAACACCTACCTTTCATTAAATTTTTATGGAGTTATCTTTTTACTGCATAATACTTAGTACATAAACTCCCTTTATACTGATAAGTCCACTGAAGATACAATCTTCTTCTGTTTTCTGCGATTTCTTGAAACTTGTATTTAAATTCGAAAATTATTAAAATGCAATTACCATATTCACCATTCCCTATATATGATTTTGTTGGATGATAATCGAGTGCTCCATCTTCCATTACAGATATCCACATATCATGAGATATTTCCTTCGCATCTTTGAACACTTTTTTAAATGGTTCAGGATTATTTCTTGAAAATTCAGCTAGCACTTTATTATTAAAACTTTTCCATACTTGATTAAGAGTATCCATTTATAAAACTACTCCCTTTTATCATTATTCTTTTTATACTGACAACCCGCTTTATACACATAAAATATCGGTTGCTCACCTAAAGCATTGGAATACAAGGCTTTAGGTCTACTCAACAACCAGACAACCAATTTTTTTCATTACAATGGGTGTCGTATGTAATTATTTAGATATATATTTTTGCAAAAGAGATAAATATATATTTACTATTAATTATTTTTAGTTGTATAGTTGTCATATAGGGGTAAACCCTCAGTATCACAAGATTGGTAAGGGCAACCAGACCGACAACCCATTTACAACTACATGTCAACTGTTTTCTAATTCCTTTCTTTTATACCCTTTTTGTTTTCCATAAGGACCAAATCTTAAAGTATAACCCGCCTTTTCCCATTCTTCTAAACTATTCATAATTGAAGCTATAGCATTAGAATCAATTCTCCTAATATCATTTTTATTTTTACAAAAACACTCTACCCATATTTCAAGAATACAAACCTTATTTCTTAACACCTCTCCCTGAGGAAAAAAATCATCATTTATAAAATTTACTCTTTGATATATAGGAAGCTCTTTCCAATTACTAGGCAAAAGTTTGTCAAGATACTCTACAATTATGCCTTTTCTTTCATCAGTTAAAGTATGTTTTTTTTGTTGTTCTAAAGCTAATTTCTCCTGCTCTTTCGTTAAAAATATAGGTTCCTTTAATTGCTTCCATCTATAAACTGCTTCTGCCCATATTTGATCTATTGAATTTTCAAAATCATTACTATCTAGAATTTTAGTTATATGTTTACCCTTAAAATTAACGGGCCAATATCTTCTATTCCCTGTATCATCTTTCAAAAATTCTTCTTCGTTTGTTGTTCCCGCAAATACACATTGCCTTTTGAAATATTCAGTATTTCTTGCAAAAGCTAATCTCGTTTTATCTTCTGTAGCCGCAATAAATCTTTTCAAAGCTCTGGATTCAGCCCTATTAAAGGCCTGCAATTCTCCAAATTCTATAATCCATGAACCTAATATTTTTTCTATTGCCTGATTTCCTTCAACATCCTGAATAGAATCTGTAAACCAATTCTTGCCTAGCTTTTGAAAGAAAGTACTTTTTCCCACTCCTTGATCCCCAATAAGCACTAGCATATAATCAAATTTAATTCCCGGCACAAATATTCTTGCCACAGCGCCGCATAACCACTTACGCGTTACAATTCTTGTGTATTCAGTATCTTCTGCACCAAAATAGTCTACTAACAACGTATCTATTCTTTTAATACCATCCCATTTAAGTGAATTTAGATATTCTTTAGGTGGATTAACCGGATTTCCCTCTATGCTTGCCTTTAATACTTTTCTGAGTCTATCATCACTTATTGTAATTCCTCTAGTCTTTTCTATATACTCACACATATTTATGATATCTGAATCTATTAAATAATTTTTAGTGCTTGATCTATTCCAGGGTAAATTGCCAACTATATTAGCTCTATTACTAAATTCATCAAATACTATTTTTCCCTTTATATTAGGGTCATTTTCAATAATTATTTTTATATTTGAGTAGGTATTTTTCATAATGCCCTTAGAGTTTAAATCTAGCTTTTTAGTCCATTCAAAATCATCTTCTAATTCAACGCTAAAACTTTCCTTTGCTTTCTCATATCGTTCCTGATTTATAAGTGCTACAACCTGTGTATCACTCACAGCTAACTCATACATTGCCTTATATGAAGGCAATGAGTTTATAGAAGTGTTAGGAAGAGAGTTATTATCTAACTCACTAAATTTGTGCAATCTTACTAGGTCAAAGGCATTACATAATTTTCCGCTTGCTGGATCAGTAGCATGATTTGAATATAGAAAATTACCATTTTCATAAACTACAGCTCCTCCGGTTGTAGAACCTTGTGCAAAAGTGAATCTATCAGAGCTATTACCATATGGCTCATATACACCAGGAAGAAATGTTTCCATAGCCTTATACACATCATAGGTTCTACAGAACGCCCCAACTACTCCAGATTTTTCAGTAGGATTTCTCTGCTTAGATGCGAGCTTTGCATAATTCACCTGTGCTTTTGGCACTTCTGGCCACTCTGCTATATTGCGCCAATCAGAATACATTGCAAGTACTCCATCAGCATCAATAAACGGCTTGTCTCCATAAGTGTAAATGTATTGACTATCACTGCAGCAACTAGGATTATACATAAGCCGGGAAGCCTGAAACGTTGATGGATCACACAAATCTATACCAATCAAACTAGCAATTTTTCTTGCTATAGGCTCATATTCTTCACTAGTAACTGTTCTATTAGTTGGTATAAGTACTCTTAACCTTGGTTTACTCTCCTCATGTTTTCTAGTAGAATGGATTGCATAAGAACAGCCTAGACTACCCACCTTTAAAATAGTATTATTAGTTCCCCCAGGTTGAATATTATCAAGGTCCAGCGTAATAACATCACGACCTATGACGCAATTAGCTCTTCTAATATTGTTCCTAAAAGTACCTGCTACAGTAGCACCTATGTCCTTCAGTTCATCCTGTTTGCTTTTATTCATGGATTTATATTCTTGTAATGTCTCCAAACTTTTTGCTGGAGTTCGAAACTTCTCATAATATTCTGAAACAAAAATTTTTAATGGAGTTAAACGAGTAGATTTTCTATTACTTGCAACTGATATCATTACCTGCCTATCATTAATCAGCATATATCATCACCAACTTTATTTTTTACTGCATTCCTTATTCGCCCATTCTTGAAGTAATTCAAGACTTACGAAATAGCGTGAGCCTAGTTTAAATGCCGGAAAATCATCCCTCTTTAATAAATTCTCATACATTGTGTTTCTACCAACTCCCAGGAGTTCCATAGCTTCTATTGGACTAATTAATATAGTCTTTTTCTTATCATGCTTTAATCCCTCTGTGATTTTACGTTCTTCCATTAGTCTGAATCCTCCTCCTTCTTGAAATTAAGCCGCTAGTTTTAATCTATAATCCTGTAATCTAGCTTTTCTCTCCTCATAATCCATCTGCAGTAATATCATTGAGGCATTAAGTTTTTGCAATATATCGATTAGCTGTAATTGTTCATAAGATAGATACTTTCCTATATTGTCCTTTTCCAGGATATTATTTTGAATTTTAAATTGTTTTGAAGTGCGTCCTAGTGCTATTTTATTTATCATGTTTACTTCATTACTAAAATTGTATGGTTTTGGATTTTCCTTAACTTGTTTAATCGCAGCTGTCATTTCCTTAAAATCTTCTTTAGTTTGAAGTTCCAGCTTTAGCTTACTCTCCATCTCATAGAATTTCTTTATATAGCCAGCTGTAAAAGCGGTACCCTTAACACCAGTCATCTTATGGGCAATAAAGTCACAACCCATTTTGGTTATTTTGTAACACCTGTTTTTCTTACCGGTACTATCTTTATAACTGCTTTTAATAAAGTAACCTTTAGGATTTATATGATTCCTCAAAATTGAGGGCTCCTCATTTACTGCCCCCAAATTTGGGGTGAGTGTTTTATTAGCTTCTTCCATCTGCTTCATATAAGTTTCAATATCTCTAATTAAATGGTCATGTCTTTTATCAACCATTAGAGCAACTTCTCTGCTGCTTAAAGTAATTTTTTCTGGTATCAGAGCATTTAAATTTAGCATTTATTTATCCCTCCTTTTCATTTGCATCATTGAAAAATAGTTCTCTTGGGTCCGCATCAAGTAAATCACAAATTTTTAATGCTAATTTTACTCTAGGCTCGACTGTTCCTTTTTCTATTAATCTTAAATATTGAGGAGTAATATTTAATTTCTTAGCAAATTTACCTGATTTAATGCCCTTCTCAACTCTTTTAGCTGCTAATTTATATTTCATTGTTACTCCCTCCACTCTTATTCCTCAAATATGAAGAATAGTTTTGTATTTATATTATATATCTTCATATTTGAGTAAGCCAATACCATTTTGCCTTTTTGTTGCTTTTTTGAAGAAATAATATTAATATTATATTTAGGAGGTAACTATATGGGACTAAATGAGTTGATTAAAATTGGAGATAGAATAAAAATATATAGAAAAAAATTAAACATAACACAAGCAGAAATGGCTGAAAAATTAGGAATACCAAGATCTACATACGCTAACTATGAAAGCAATACTAGAGAACCGAATAATACCATATTACAAAAAATAGCCACAGTTTTAGGTGTTTCTGAATTCGATCTATTATACGATCCTGATAGAATAAAAGCTAAATTAGAAATGATGGATGAATATGCCGAATATGTCCAGAATAAGGAGTTGGAAGCTAATAAAGAATATGAACGATTATATTATAAAATAAATAATCTTCTAAGCGAATTCGATTATGATTCTCCAGAATATGAAATACAAACTGAAGATAATGGTGATGGAATATCAGTAACCATAACTGATAAAGATATGGAAGATGTTGTTACCATAGGTCAGAATATATATATAGAGTTTGGAGAGAAAATGCTTGACGACATAAAAAAATATAGAGAAATGAGAGTCTTATACTTTTTAAAAGAACTTAAAGATGAAGAATAAGATACCACTTTTATTTATGAACTTAAATTCAAAATAAGCGGTTATTATAAATATTTTAAAAGGGAGGTAAAATTCTATGGATAACACAGCTAAAAACAAAACCTACACTTATGTTGACTACATGAATTACCCTGAAAATGAACGTATTGAGCTTATAGAAGGTAAACTATATGCTATGTCTCCAGCTCCATCAAGAATACATCAAGAATTAATTTCTGAATTAATAACCATATTTAATAATTATATTAAATCCAACAACGGTAATTGCAAGGTATATCCTTCACCTTTTGATGTATTTCTTACTAATGGTGAAAACCTTGATAACTGTAAGAATATTGTCCAGCCTGATATATCTATAATATGTGATAGGAATAAATTAAATGATAAGGGCTGTATTGGTGCTCCTGATATGATAATTGAAATAGTGTCACCTTATAATCCATCCAATGACTATGTAAGGAAATTAGGGCTATACGAACAATTTGGAGTAAAAGAATATTGGATAGTGAATCCGATGGAGAAAACAATTGTTGTTTATAAGCTTGATGATACCATGCATTATTCCGCCCCTAAATTTTACACATTTACAGATACAATAAAAGTGGGGATATATGACAGTTTAGAAATTGATTTTAACATTTTAGGTGTGTAGGTACTTTGTAATATTTCATAGTAACCACTGAAATTATACACACCTATGGATAAAATATAATACATACTTGCCCTTAAAACATTCATTCTAGTAATAATAAATAAATCGGGGTACAGAATGTGTACCCATTGAAGATACATCTGTACCCTATTCAAATTCTTGAAATTACTTAATAAGTACAGATGGTACATATGGTACAGATAAAAAATATAAAATAAAAAAATACATATGCACATATTGCACACTTGCACATAATTTATTTTTGAAAGGAGTAAGACTATGGCTAAAACTACATACAGGAAAAGAAAGATTAATGATAGAGAATACTATTTTTACAGGTTAAGACATAAAAATTTGAAAAAGCCTAAAGACATGTATGGGTCCACCGTCAAAGAGCTTGATGCTAAAATAAAGAGTGCTGTAAATGAGCTTGATTACGGTGTAAATAATAAAGAACTATTTGGAAACTTTTTATGCGATTGGCTTTTTGATGTCCATTATGGAGATATTAAACCATCCACTAAAGAAAGATATGAAGGTATCTATAGAAACTATATTAAGAACAGTGACATATCCGGTATCAAATTAAAGGATATTACATCTAAAGATATACAAGACTATTACAATAAATTAATAAAAAAAGGCAAGTCCGTTAATTGCATAAAGAATCTACACAAGTTAATAGCTCCTGCCATTAGATACGCCTATGATAGCAATATGATTATAAAAGATTTCTCCAGGGCACTAGTAGTTCCTAAAGATAATGAAGAAAAAAAGTTAAGTAAGATTAATGATGTAAAGCCATTTAATTTATTGGAGCAAGAAAAATTTATCCAAGCTATTAAAGGGCACGATTTAGAAGTATTGTTTTTAACCGCTCTCAATTCAGGACTAAGGCAAGGTGAATTATTAGCTCTAACCTGGAATGATATTGATTTTGAAAATGACATTATACGTGTCAATAAAACAGTAAAATATACAAGTGACGTTAGTAAAAATGGTCGTGAAAACTGCCACATAGCATTACAGACACCTAAAAGTGAAAATAGCAATAGGAGAGTAACCATACCCACTTTTTTAACTAAAAGATTACAACAATATGAACTTCACCAAAGAGAATTGAAATTGAAAATGGCTAATTTATATGAGGATAATAATCTAGTTTTCTGCAATATATATGGTAGATATTTAGATGGAAGCAATGTGCGCAAAAGATTTAAAAGAGTACTCAATAATATTGGCTTCCCAGATAGAAAATTTCATGATTTAAGGCACACTTTCGCTACTAGATTATTCGAATTAGGTGAGGAACCGAAGACAGTTCAGGAACTACTGGGGCATAGTAATATATCTACCACCCTAGACATATATACTCACGTATTGGAAGGTATGAAGAAAAAAGCAGCTTCAAAATTAAATGACTTATATGAAAATATGAGGGTAAAATAATCCTCCTTTTCTTTTATAAAAATCTATAAGGGGTAAAAAGAGGGGTAAATTTTTACTTAGGGTAAAATAAAAAACACCGAAATTCAGTGTTATCAACGTTTGATGGCGCACCCAGCAGGGCTCGAACCTGCGGCCTCTGGATTCGAAGTCCATCACTCTATCCAACTGAGCTATGGGTGCTTATTTATTTTAAAAATGCAAATGGAGCGGGTGAAGGGAATCGAACCCTCATAACTAGCTTGGAAGGCTAGCACTCTACCATTGAGTTACACCCGCATAACTTAATAAATAACTTTCCCTCTAAAACAACCCTATAGAAAAGAAACAGCAATAAATCTCATAGTTGTTCTATTTGGCTCAAATGGTCGGGGTGACAGGGATTGAACCTGCGACCTCATGGTCCCAAACCACGCGCGCTCCCATCTGCGCCACACCCCGTCACAAAACTGGTACGCTATCGGGGACTCGAACCCCGGGCAACCTGATTAAGAGTCAGATGCTCTACCAGCTGAGCTAATAACGCATATCTGGTGCGTCTTAAGGGATTCGAACCCCCGGCACACGGC
Organism: Candidatus Clostridium eludens; assembly: GCF_045310515.1. Lineage (NCBI taxonomy): Bacteria > Bacillati > Bacillota > Clostridia > Eubacteriales > Clostridiaceae > Clostridium > Candidatus Clostridium eludens. The sequence continues at coordinate 247,363 of NZ_JBJHZX010000001.1, forward strand.
TTAGAAGGCCGTTGCTCTATCCAACTGAGCTAAAGACGCATATCTACATGGAGCGGGTGAAGGGAATCGAACCCTCATAACTAGCTTGGAAGGCTAGCACTCTACCATTGAGTTACACCCGCACAATTACTTGGAGCGGAAGACGGGATTCGAACCCGCGACGTTCACCTTGGCAAGGTGACGCTCTACCACTGAGCCACTCCCGCAGTATATATAAATTATGAATGTATTCCTAATTGGTGCAGGTGAAGGGAGTCGAACCCCCACGCCAAGGCGCTAGATCCTAAGTCTAGTGCGTCTGCCAATTCCGCCACACCTGCATTTAAAAAATGTAAATAAATCAAATAACTTAATGTACCAATTGGTGGCTTACCGGGGAATCGAACCCCGGACACCATGATTAAAAGTCATGTGCTCTACCAACTGAGCTAGTAAACCATTGGCTGGGATGGCAGGATTTGAACCTACGAATGGTGGAGTCAAAGTCCACTGCCTTACCACTTGGCTACATCCCATCATTAAATTGGGGTGAACGATGGGATTCGAACCCACGACAACCAGAACCACAATCTGGCGCTCTACCAACTGAACTACGCCCACCATATTTTTGGTACGCCATCGGGGACTCGAACCCCGGGCAACCTGATTAAGAGTCAGATGCTCTACCAACTGAGCTAATGGCGCATACTCTGGTGCGTCTTAAGGGATTCGAACCCCCGGCACACGGCTTAGAAGGCCGTTGCTCTATCCAACTGAGCTAAAGACGCACGCTTGGAGCGGGTGAAGGGAATCGAACCCTCATAACTAGCTTGGAAGGCTAGCACTCTACCATTGAGTTACACCCGCACAACTTATTCATCAAACAAATTTCATCCAGATAACACACTTAGGTTATTTAGTTAGAATTAAATGGTCGGGGTGACAGGGATTGAACCTGCGACCTCATGGTCCCAAACCACGCGCGCTCCCATCTGCGCCACACCCCGACATTAAAAGCTCTCTTAATTCAAACAAAAATCATCTGAAACTCTTGACGACATTAATTATTCTACACGATATATATTAATTCGTCAATACTTATTTTCTAGTTTTTTTTATTTTTCTTTAAATACCTTTAATGCTTGGACTTATAATTCCCTTGTCTATATCTATAATTACTATACTATTAAACCCATCCCTAGGCACGGATGGGCTGCCCGGATTAATAAACCACATGCCCTCTTCATGAAATATTTGGGATATATGAGTATGTCCAAATAAAACTATGTCCGCTTTTTCTTCCATAGCTCTATATTTTAACCTAGATAAGCTATATTTAACATCATATCTATGTCCGTGAGTTATGAAAAATCTTTTACCATTTATAACTTCTAATTTTTCACCAGGAACATCTACATTAAAATCACAGTTGCCCTTCACACTGATAACAGGTCCAGTATAAATTTTTTTTATTTCCTGAACATCCTGAACATTATCTCCTAAGTGAATAACTAACTCTGTATTACACAGTGCCTCTACAACTTTATTCATAAATTTTTTATACCTGTGAGTATCACTTACTACTCCTATCTGCAAAACTTAAACCTCCTCTACAAAATATTTCATTCCTTTTTCTAATTTTTTTAGCGCCATAGACCTGTGACTTATACAATTTTTCAGTGTAGGATCCATTTCTCCAAAAGTTATGTTATACTCAGGGACATAAAACAAAGGATCATATCCAAATTTATTCTCTCCCCTTTCCTCATCGCATATCATACCTTCTATTTCCCCTTCAACTTCCAGCATCTTATTCTCATCTATTATCAATGTCATTGCACATACAAATTTAGCTTTTCTATCTTCATAATCTTTACCTTCTAAAAGTTTCAAAAGTTTTTCATTATTTTTTTTGTCATTTCCATGTTCTCCGGCAAATCTTGCAGAGTACACCCCTGGTCTTCCATTCAATCCCCTTACTACAAGTCCTGAATCATCTCCAAGTACCATACATTGACCTTTTAACAGATCATATATGGTTTTAGCTTTTTTATAAGCATTTTCTCGAAATGTAGTTCCGTCTTCTACAATATCAATATTTATATTAGCTTCTTTCATTGATATAACTTTTATTGGATATTTAGAAAGTATCTTTTTTATTTCTTTTATTTTATTCCAATTATTACTTGCCACTATTAATTCTTTCATTATTGGCCACCTGTCCCTATCCATAAAGAATCCATTTTCAAACTATCTTTTTGTGCATTAATCATACACGTTATTCCCTTTTCTGCTAAAATTAAAAGTTCTTCTAAATCTTCACGACTAAAGGGATTCTGTTCTCCTGTGCCCTGTATTTCAACAAACTCTCCGGAATCTGTCATTACTACATTCATATCTACTTTAGCCTTACAATCCTCTAAATAACACAAATCCAGCATCCTTATATCATTTACTATCCCTACACTTATAGCACTTACAAAATCTCTTATGGGATACACAGAAAAAGGAGTTTGTTTATGAAGTTTATTTACAGCATCAACCAAGGCTACAAAGGCTCCAGATATAGATGCAGTTCTAGTTCCCCCGTCTGCCTGAATCACATCACAATCAACCCATATGGTTTTTTCTCCAATAGCTTTTAAATCCACTACAGATCTAAGGGCCCTACCTATTATTCTCTGTATTTCCATGGTCCTTCCATCAATCTTACCTCTACTTATATCTCTGGTCTTTCTAACTTGAGTAGCTCTAGGTATCATATTATATTCACAGGTAATCCATCCTTCTCCTTTTCCCTTTAAAAAAGGAGGTACCTTATCCTCTATAGAAGCAGTGCATATTACCTTTGTATCTCCATTCTCTATTAATACAGAACCTTCTGCATACTTTGTATAGTTTCTGGTTATTTTTACATGTCTAATTTGATTGCATTTTCTACCATCAATTCTCATATTCTACCTCCGAAATAAAAACTATATTTTGTTTAATAAAATTATACCTCAACTACTTTAATTTTTCCCCTAGTATAAATAATTCATCTCTTTTGGGGGCAACTATCCCCTCCTCATCGGTATCACAAACTAGTATATATCCTTTTCTAGTAATTTTCCCTATAATACAAGCTTTAATACCTTCAGTTTCCAACATATGAACTAGTTCTTCACCTCTTGGAGTTGTAATAAGCATACTTCCTGATGAAATAAATTTTAAAGGGTCCACTGAATATTGGCAGCATATTTTTTTTGTTATTTTGGTTAACGGCATTTTATCCTTATAAACCTTAAATCCAACGTCACTTGCCCTAGCAACCTCCCAGAGAGCTCCTAAGACTCCACCTTCAGTTATATCATGCATAGAATTTACTCCAAATATTCCTGATAATACACCTTCTTTAACCACACTTATTTGTTTTATGTAATCTTTAGCTTCACTTATCTCCTGAGGGGTTAGTATACCCCTTAATTTATCTTCATAGTCATTTACTACAATATTAGTTCCCTCCAGACATAAATATTTAGTTACCACTACATCATCATTTTCTTTCGCCCCTGAAGTTGATACAGCTTTTCCTCTATCTCCTTTTCCTATTGCGGTACAGGATATAACTATTTTGTTTACAGAACTTGTTACTTCAGTATGTCCTCCTAAAATTTCTACATTTAATTTTTTAGCTTCCTCACTAATTTCTCTCATGATTGTATTTATATCATTTAAAGAAGCATTTTCAGGAACTAAAATTGTAACCAAAAGTCCTACAGGTTCAATTCCACAAGATGCTATATCATTACAGTTTATATGTACAGCAAGTCTTCCACTATTTATACTGGCTCCAGTAATAGGATCTGTAGAAACAACACATTCTTTATCTCCAAAATTTATTACACTGCAATCTTCCCCTATACCACTTCTTATTCTAACATCATTTCTTTTAACAGATCTATTTTTATCTATTATATTTCTTAAATCTTCCCAGTCTAACTTTCCAGCTTTCATAAAAATTCTTCCCTTCTAAAAAATAAATAAGAACTATTTTTCATCCTATTTCATATTATTTATATAAGGATTAATTTATGGTAGGTGTAAATATTTTGAAATATATAGGACCTTTTTTGAGAATTAATAAAATAAAACCCCATGATATTAAACATCAACTATTTCATTTCTCAAAAGAATCTCTAAAGGAAATTGTACTACACTCAAAATGTGGAATTTCCACCTCAATTAAAGAACTAAATGCAAAAAATATATCTAACTTTGATATTAACACATTTAAAGATGTTTCTCCACTTCTATGTATATATAGAAAGGCAAATCCTGTTCTTATAAACATGGATAACAAACTATGCTGGAATGAGGACAAATTTAAAAAAGAAATAAACATAGACAGCAATGCATTTATGACCTTATGCTTGTTGGAACTTTCGGATTACTATAACTCTTTTTATAACATAAATAAACATAAATATGATTTTAAAACACTTTACAGTTTTATATGTAAAAAGCAATTAGAATTCTACGCTTTATATTTTAGAAACATAGATGGTATATTTATTGACAAAAAATATGAAAGTAATTCATCACAAGAAGAACTAGACTTTGTAGAAAAAAATAAAAAATTTAAGTTTTCATCTCAAGCCCTTTTAATGGCTGCTTATTATAAATGTGCTCTTTTACTGGAAAATGAAGAAAAGGAAGAATTCCAAAACTTTGCTTTTGACATTTTAAAAATGCTTATTGAGCTAAAAGAAGAATTATATGAGCTAGGTTTTGAGGAACTTACAAGATTATGTTTCGCATTAAATATATTTTACAGCTACTCAAAAGATAGTGAATGTAAAGATTTGATATTAGATATATCAGAACTTTTATTTGAAAAATATTATAAAGAAAATTCCCAATCCGGTATATTAAAAAATACAGATGTAGAAAATGATGCATTAAACTATATAAACTACACTTTAATATATAAATACACTAATATCATAAAATCTAAAGATAATGCAAAATTTATATGCGAAAGACTTTTAAAACTCTATGATGCGGAAAAAGGATTGTTTATGAAAAATACATCCAAAAAAAATATAGAGTTTACATCCTTGGAAATTATACTTTATCTTATGGTTTTTATGATAGATACAAACCTGTGTAAAGATGGGAATAAAAATAACTTAGTGGTATTGGATATTTTTAAACGCCAGTTAATAGATTCAGGTGTAATTTTAAGTTGGCCTGAACCCCCTAATTTAAATGATGCAGAAAGATATAAAAACCTTTCTCTTAAACCTGAAGATTTAATTGAGGAACAAAATTTTAGGCCAGCTTCAATTCCTTCACCAGAATCCTGTGAAGTAGCACCTGTTTTTGCTAAATATGTAAGTTACAGCAGAAAAAAAGAAGGTTTTAAATCTATAAAAGCTTCTTTCGATACGTACAAAAATATGTTCATATTTTTCCTTATAATACATCTTTTAAAACCTGAATCACCTTCAAAATTCTAAAGTAAAAATATTTTTACAAATAAATTTTATAGTTTTGGGACATAATAATACAACCTAAAGTACAAGCATTTTAGGTATCTTAAAATAACTAACAAGTAAAAATGTTTTAGACAATTTATATTTAGAAGATACCTTACAACTTTCTAAATTCATACAGCTTCTATAAGGAAGGTGATAACTAATGATGGATATTAACTGTTCTGAAAATTGCCTGTATGCAGAAAATGGAAAATGTACTCTAAATTACATTACTCCTATTACAAATCTTTCATCTTTAGAAACAAACTGTATATATTTTACTCCTAAGAAAAAATCTAATAATGAATCTTATCAGCCTTAAGATAAGCTCAATAATTTATTTCAAATGGATTTATATTTCTAACTTAACACAATATTAAGGATCTCATAAATATATGAGATCCCTACCTTTTATTAAGCATTTTCACAAAAACAGCTTCTAACCTAATTATTTGATAAATAAGCCTTATCTAATTTTACATTACCCATTTTATTGGTATAAATACCTTTTACATAATTTCTTGTGGTAATAACTGTGTTGTTAAAATATAAAGGTATTATAGGCATATCTTCAAGTAATATGTTTTCTATATCCTTAAATATTTCTATTTTCTTAGCTGCATCTTTTTCAAAAATTACACTGGTAAGTTTATTATCAATTTCAATATTACTATATCCGTATAAATTGTCTGTAGAAGAGGATTGCCACATTTTAAAAAATGGCAGTGGATAACTATAATACCCTCTATAATCTATTTGAGCCATATCGTAATTGCCATTTTTTATTTCATTGTTAAATGAGTTCAATTCATATCCTACACATTTTACATTTATATCCATATATTTTTTTAAGTTGTTTGCTATCTCATCACATACCTTTTTATTTTCAACTGTGTTTACATATATAAGTTGTAAAGATTTTTTCTCACCATCATAATTTAAATTTTTCATTATATTTGAAACTGCTTCTCCCTGTGCATTAGCTGCAAAAAAAGATTTATTTATAAAATTTCCATCTAATCCATTGCCCACATAATCAGGTATATAAGAACTTGCCAAAGTTGAAGTACCTTTCAATATATTTTTAACTATGTCATCCCTATCAATGGAGAGAGATACTGCTTTTCTAAAATTAGCCTGCCTTGTAATGCCTTCCTTTTTTAAATTAAAAACTATTCCTGTACCTTCTAATTCAGTAGCGGTTACATATTGCCCCTGATTTTTGATGTTTTTAATTTCTCCTAAAGGAGGATCTGTAAATACATTTATCTTGTAATTCTCAAATGCTGCCAGTGCACTTTCACTAGTTTTTAAAGAGGTTATTACTATATTACTACTTTTTATCCCAATTTTATTCCAATAGTTTGCATTCTTCTTCAGAGTGATCTCCTGATCCTCAGATAAATTAGATATGGTAAAACTTCCGGAATATAATATTGACTTATAATCTTTCTTCCAATCTATTAATTTATAGTCAATATTTCTAAGTCCATATATAGGTTGTGAGAGTATATTCAAAAGATAATTACAAGGATAATTTAATCTTATACATAACGTGTGGCTATCTAATGCAGTAATAGCTACATCTTTAAAATTACATTTGCCTTTTCTATAATCTTCAACCCCAAATACACAATCTAATTGATCTGCATATATATTTTTTACACCTGGCTTCAATATTTCAGAAAAAAAGTTTACAAAATCATATGCATTTATATTAGTTCCATTACTCCACTTTGCATTTTTTCTTATTTTAAAAGTATAGCTGGTTCCTTCCTCACTTATGCTCCAGCTTTCTGCTAAAGCTGGAATTATACTTCCCTTTTCGTCACTGCTTACCAATCCCTCAAAAGTATTGGCAAGTATATCTTTTTGTCTTATATTATCTGAATCCATCATTATCAGATTATCTGGCAATTCACCTAAATTATATACTAAACTATTTTTATAGCTATTAGTTTGAGTTTCTTTAGCTCTCTTTTCCAATGCACCTCCGCTTAGGGTTATGGAAATTACAGAAATTATCAGCACAATTAGTATGATGTAAATAAGCTTTTTCATAATATATCTCCTCATTTTGCCTATGGGATAGTATCTAAATTATTGTCACTTAACTATAAAAATAAACAAATTCTATTATAATATTTTTAATATTAATTTTTTATGATATAATGTTCACGTGTATTTAAATGGCTTTTATATCCTTAAAATTAATTATTATGGAGGAGTATAAAATGATACTTACAATAGAAATATTAGGTATTTTAACTATGTGCACTATAATATTTGTGCTAATTTGGGGCCTTATAATTGTTAAACAAACATTATCACAAATAAAATATAAAAATTACCTATTAGAAAAAATAACTGAATATATACACATGCTTATAAAGAAAGAAGATATTATATTAGAACAAGAGGAAAAAAATAAGAGAACTTAAAAACAAGTCTCTTATTTATAAAGTTTAATATTTATTTATCTCCTCATTTACCAATTCATTTACAATTTTAGGATTTGCATTACCTCCAGTTTTCTTCATAACTATACCTATTATGAATTTTACTGCCCTTTTCTTGCCTTTTTTATAATCTTCAACAGATTTTGGATTTTCCTGTATAACTTTTTTTACAATTTCTAAAATCTCAGCTTCACTATTATTTTGAATAAATTCTTTTTCTTCTATTATTTTTTCAGGACTTTTTCCTTCATAAAACATTTGTTCAATTACTTTTTTTGCTATGTTCTTAGAAATAGTACCAGAGTTTATAAATTTAATTAAATTGGCTAAATCTTTTTCAGCAAACTTCAGTTTATGCAAAGGCAGATCCTCTTCGTTCATAAGCCGTGCTACATCTCCCATAAGCCAATTGCAAGCAGACTTTGCATCTCCACTTAACTTAGCAGTATTTTCAAAGAAGTCTCCCATACCCATATTTAATACTAAAATTTCTACATCTTTCTTGGAAATTTTAAATTCTTTAATAAACCTATCTATTTTCTGGTAAGGAAGTTCTAAAATAGTTTTTCTTATACCATCTATCCAAGTATCTGAAATATTTATAGTTACCAAATCTCCTTCCGGAAAATACCTATAATCATTAGCATATTCTTTATTTCTCATAACTTCAGTAATATTTTTAGAATCATTCCATCTTCTAGTTTCCTGTATTACTTTTTCTCCAGATGTTATTACATTAATTTGTCTTTTATATTCATATTCAAGAGCCTTTTCAATAGCCTTAAAAGAGTTCATATTCTTTATCTCTGTTCTTACCCCAAGCTCTGATTTATGTTGGGGTTTTACAGATATATTGCAATCACACCTAAGGGAACCTTGTTCCATTTTACAATCTGATACTCCTATGAATTTAAGTATATTTCTTAACTTTTGAAGATATAAAATAGCTTCTTGTGAGGTTCTAATGTCCGGCTTAGATACTATTTCTATAAGTGGTACTCCTGCCCTGTTATAGTCAACTAATGTACCTTCATCTCTATGTATAAGCTTTCCAGCATCCTCTTCTATATGTATTCTTTCAATACCTATTTCTTTCCTTTCCCCGAGACAATCCTCTATTTCAATAAATCCATCCTTACAGATAGGACATTCATGCTGAGTAATTTGATAATTTTTAGGACAATCAGCATAAAAATAATTCTTCCTATCCATTCTGCTTTTATTATTTATAGAACAATTAAAAGCAAGTCCTGCTTTTATTGCATATTCCACCACTTTTTTATTTAGCCTGGGAAGTGCTCCCGGAAGTCCGAAGCATATAGGACAGACATGACTATTAGGTTGATCTCCAAATTCAGTGCTGCACCCACAATATATTTTAGTTTTTGTTGAAAGTTCGGCATGAACTTCCAGGCCAATAACAGCTTCAAATTCCATATGTATACACCTCCTTATATATTGGGACTAATATTATGCCAGTTAGTAGATTGTTCAAAACTATAGGCTATATTAAAAAGTATATCTTCCCTGTAATAGTCAGACATAATTTGGAGCCCTACCGGAAGCCCGTCTATCATACCACAAGGTACTGATATAGCAGGTATGCCTGTTATATTAACAGGTACAGTATATATATCTGACAGATACATAGCCATTACATCCTCTTTTTTCTCACCTATTTTAAATGCAGTAGTAGGAGATGTTGGGCATATAAGGGCATGAAATTCTTTCATAATGTCTTTAAATTGGTTTCTCATAAGATTTCTAACTTTAAGTGCCTTTTTATAATAATCATCATAATATCCCGCAGAAAGTACATAGGTTCCAAGCATTATCCTTCTTTTTACCTCACTTCCCAATGCCTGGCTTCTTGATTTAAAATATATGTCCACTGCATCTTTGAAATCTTTTGACCTGTAACCATACCTTATCCCATCAAATCTAGCAAGGTTAGAAGAAGCTTCCGCACTTGCAATTATATAGTAAGTTGCCAGTGCATACTGTGTTAACGGAATAGAACATTCCTTCACTTCTGCTCCATTTTCTTTAAGTACAACAATTGCTTCTTCTACAGATTTTCTAACCTTGTCATTTAATCCTTCTCCAAAATACTCCTTAGGTATACCTATTTTTACTCCCTTAATATTTTTACTTAAATTTTTACTATACTCTGGTACTTCTATATCTGCTGTGGTAAAATCCTTTTCATCAATTCCCGATATACACTGAGTTAAAAGTGCACAATCTTCCACATCCGCTGCTATAGGTCCTATTTGATCTAGTGTTGATCCAAAGGCCACAGCTCCATATCTTGAAATTCTTCCGTAGGTTGGCTTTAATCCTACCACTCCGCAAAAGGATGCAGGCTGCCTTATAGATCCCCCTGTATCTGTTCCAAGTGATAATACAGTTTCACCTGCTGCAACTGAAATTGCAGAACCTCCAGAAGAACCTCCCGGTACCCTATCTAAATTCCAGGGATTTGCGGCTAATTTTACAGAACTATTTTCCGTGGAAGAACCCATGGCGAATTCATCCATATTTAATTTACCGAGTATTATTCCATCTTGGGCTTTTATCCTTTCCACCACATGGGCATCATAAGGTGCTATGTAGTCATTCAGTATCTCAGAAGCACATGTATTTTGCATACCTTTAACACTTATATTATCCTTTACAGAAACAGGTATTCCAAAAAGCCCCTTCAATTTTTCTCCTTTAATAATTTTATCATCCAAATATTTTGCCCTTTGTAATGACTCTTCTGATGCCACATATAGATAAGCTCCCAGCTTAGAATCAATCTTATCTATTCTATCTAGATGAAATTTTATGATTTCTTGTACACTTATTTCTCTGCTTATCAGCATATCTTTCAATTTATGTGCAGTTAGCCTCACTTTACAACCTCCCATATAAAATTTCAATAAGTAGTGACTATATGAAACTATTCTAGTACTTTAGGTACTACTATATATTCTTGAAAATTTTCAGGGGAGTTGTCTAATACCTGTTTTATATCTAAAGAGCTTTCTAAGATATCTTCTCTGAATTTATTTTCTATATAATAAGGATTTATAATTATGTCCTCCTCTTCCGTATCTAATTCATCTAGTTTTTCCATATATTTTAGTATTGCATTTAATTCTTTAATCAACCCTGCCTTTTCTTCTTCTTTAAACTCTAATCTGGCAAGCCACGATATATATTCTACATCTTTTTTTGTAATTGAAATATCAATAACCCCCTTTTATTTTATATAAAAAACGAGACAATCTCTTTTAGATTGTCTCTTATTTTTAGTAAACTTTCATGTACATAAAAAACATAGTGGCACAAGCTATTAATACACAAGTCAATGGGTATATTACATTTTTAAAACTAGATCTAAACACTACCATATTTATAGCCCAGATTATCATTGTAACAAATATACTCCACTGCAGTGTATGATAGTCACTAAAATAACTTACATACATGAACTGATATGTAGTAAGGAGTGTTAATATTAGTGCAAGAATAGTAACTATAACGCCTATCCATCCTAATAAATTTATTGTATTTTTCATCTTTCTCCTCCGAAGCCTTATACCAAAGTTTAACTGTAAATTAAAAATTAAACTATTTTTATAATAATCCTTTTTTCTTATTTTGTAAATAATATAGTTTTATATTTTTATTTAGACTTTAACTACCTTCTATAATTTCAAACTATATATATTATATCCTCCAAAATAAAGTTTAATTCTAATATTTAATAATTATCCTGATTTATGGCTTCATCAAAGTTTCCCCTATTTAATCATATTCATAAATTCTTCCTCATCTATTATATTTATACCTAAACTTTGAGCTTTGTCTAACTTACTTCCTGCCTCCTGACCTGTAAGCACATAAGCTGTTTTTTTAGATACACTACTTGAAACCTTTCCTCCGTAATTTTGAATAAACTCTGAAGCTTCAGATCTCTTCAATGTAGGTAATGTACCAGTTATTACAAATGTCTTGCCTTGAAATCTATTATCCTTTTTATTATAAGAAGTTTTGGAAACAGTATTAACTCCTACTTCTTTAAGCCTTGAAATAATTGAACTAAATTTTTCCCCTTTAAAAAAGTTAATTATGTCTTTTACAATAGTATCTCCGAAATCCTTTAAACCAATTAACTCATCATATGAAGCATTAGCAATATCTTCAATGTTTGAAAAATTTGCTGCTAATACCTTTGCAGACTGCTTTCCAACATTTCTAATTCCTAATCCTGTAATTAATCTATCTATATCATTTTCCTTAGATTTTTCTATGGCAATAATAAGATTATCAACTGATTTCTCTTTGCCTATTATACCTTTCTCTATAAGCTCTTCTCTATAATTTTTTAAATAATATATATCTGCCACATCTTTAATATATCCTTCCTTCATTAAAGCTTCCACAGAACTTGGTCCAAATCCTTCTATATTCATAGCATCTTTTGATACAAAATATTCTATACCTCTAGTTACCTGTGCATAACACATGGAATTACTACAACGGATATCTGATCCCTTTGGTTCTTTTACTGTTTCAGAACCACATATGGGACATTTATCTGGTATGGTATATTTTTTAGAATCTTTAGGTCTCTTCTCTGGAATACTTTTTATTACCTCTGGAATAATATCTCCTGCCTTTTGTATTATTACAGTATCTCCAATTTGTATATCCTTTGAATCTATAAAATCCTGATTGTGCAGCGTAGCCTTAGATACCGTAGTTCCTGCCAATGTGACTGGCCTTAAAACTGCCAAAGGTGTCAATTTTCCTGTACGACCTATTTGTACAATTATATTTTCTACAACAGTTTCTTTTTGCTCTGGTGGATACTTATATGCCACTGCCCACTTTGGTATTTTGCTTGTAGTTCCTAATAATTTTCTATCTTCCAAACTGTCAATTTTTATTACAGCCCCATCAATCTGAAATGGCAATTCCCACCTTGTACTATCAATTTCGCATATGCTATTCCAAACCTCATCCACTGTTTTACAAAGGACAAAATCCGGACTAACTTTAAACCCCTGCTGTGAAAGCCATGTCAACGATTCCGAATGATACTTAAACTGTTTGCCCTGTGAAATTTCCAGATTAAAAATAAATATATCAAGATTTCTGTCTTTAACAATACTTGAATCTAATTGTCTCAAGGTTCCTGCTGCTAAATTTCTGGCAGTCTGATATTTCTTGATTCCCAATTCTTCCTGTTTCTCATTAACTTTTATAAAGGAATCATTTGACATATATACTTCTCCACGCACTTCTAAGTATGGTATTTTTTCAGAAATGGTTTGGGGAACACTTTCAATTTGTAAAAGATTTTCATACACTGATTCACCTACTGCTCCATCTCCTCTGGTTATACCTTCTTTAAATTCACCATTATAATATCTTAATACAACTGAAAGTCCATCAATTTTTTTCTCAACCACAAATGCTGGATTATTAAGTTCTTTTTCCATTTTATAAACAAAGTTGTAAACTTCCTCTTTTGAGAAAACATCTTGCAAACTTATAACAGGAATATCATGGCTTACTTTTCTTAACTCTCGTTTTGTTGTTCCTCCTACCTTCTGTGTAGGTGAACTACTAACCATATATTCTGGATTATCTTTTTCAAGTTTTCTTAATTCAAGAGATAGCTTGTCATATTCATAATCTGTAATTTCTGGTTCATCTTCATTGTAATATTTATCATTATGATATTCTATTATTTTACGCAACTCTTCCATTTTACTTTTAATATCCACAAATTATTCCCCTTTATGTCTGATTTATTAATTGACAACTTAAAGTTTAATTTAGAACTTAAATATACTGTATATACTATACAGCCTCTAAAGGAACCACTCCATACATTAAATTTTTTATTCCCATATTATCAAAAACTATAGTAAGCTTTATATCATCACCTTTTTTAGCTATGCTAACAATAGTTCCTATTCCAAATTTCTTATGCTTTACTTTTATTCCTTCCTTTATATTTTCTGGTTTTAAATAATTGCCCTGGGGAATATCACTTATAGATAAAGCTTCCGTCTTATAGGATATATTGTTAAAATTCATTCTTTTTGTAGAAGAAAAAATATTTTTACTTAGAGATTTATTTATGAAGCTATTAACATCTGATTTTTTCAAACTATCATATTCCTTCAATTCACTGGATATCTCATCTATAAAACTAGACTGTTCATAGGATACCATCTTTCCAAATACCCTTCTGGTATCTGCAGATGTAATATAAATTTTTTCTTTTGCCCTTGTTATTGCCACATAACAGAGCCTTCTTGACTCTTCCATTTCTTTAAAATTATCTAACGACTGCATTCCTGGAAATATGCCATTTTCCATTCCCACCATAAAAACTACAGGAAATTCTAATCCTTTTGCACTATGTACTGTCATCATAACCACTGAATCTGCATTATTATCAAAATTATCTATATCAGAAACCAGAGTTACTTTCTCCAAAAATTCAGACAGTGATGTGTCCTCTGAAGTAGATTCAAACTCTACAGCAGCAGATACAAGTTCCTCAAGATTTTCTATTCTACTTATGCTATCAGGCTCTTTAGAAGCTTTTAATTCTTCTAAATATCCAGTAGTATAAAGTACTTCTTTTATCAAATTAGATACAGAAATTTTGTCCCTACTTTTAATAAGGCTATTTATAAGACTTACAAATTTTTTTATAGAGTTAACGCTTCTTTGTGTCAAATTCAAGCTTCTATCTATGCCTAAAAGTGCGTTATACATTGATTCATCCATGGAATCAGCAAAACTTTGTATTTTTTGTACTGTAGTCTCTCCTATATTTCTTTTAGGTACATTTATTATTCTTCTTAAGCTTACATTATCTAAGGGATTATTTATAAACTTTAAATATGCTAAAATATCCTTTATTTCTTTTCTGTCGTAAAATTTCAACCCACCAATAATTCTATAAGGTATATTAGATTTCATAAAAACATCTTCAAAAATACGGGACTGAACATTATTTCTGTAAAGTATTGCAAAGTCCCTATAATGTTTATCTTTATCAGCATCCAGAATTTCCTTAATTCGAGATACTATATATCTGCCTTCGTCCATATCCGAATTAGCTCTGTATAACTTTATCTTATCTCCATTATCATTTTTAGTTTTAAGTATTTTTTGTTTTCTATGGGAATTATTACTTATAACATCATTTGCGGCTTTTAATATATTTGCCTTGGATCTATAGTTTTGTTCTAATTTTATTACCTTTGCATTTGTATAATCATTCTCAAAGTTTAAGATATTTTCTATATCTGCTCCTCTCCAAGCATAAATACACTGGTCATCGTCTCCTACTACACATATGTTTTTCTCTGCTTGGGCTAATAATCTAACAAGTTCATACTGTGATTTATTAGTATCTTGATATTCATCTACCATTATATATTTAAATTTTCTCTGATAAAATTCAAGTACATCTGAATGGTCTTTAAAAAGCTGTACTGTTTTACATATAAGATCGTCAAAATCCAGGGCATTGTTTTCCTTAAGCTTCTTTTGATACAGCACATATACATCCGCAATTTTATTCATTCTAAAATTATTTTCATTTTCTTTTTTAAACTTGTCTGGAGATATGAGATTATCCTTTTGTCTGCTAATTTTATTTATTACTTCCTTATCAGTTATGCTGTCATCTATGTTTAACTCTTTCATACACTGTTTTATAAGTACTTTTTGGTCATAGCCATCATATATAGCAAAATTTCTATTATATCCGAGCTTATCTATTTCTCTTCTTAATATCCTTACACAACTGGAATGAAATGTAGATACCCACATACTGTCCACTTCGTTTCCAACTAACTTTCTTATTCTATCTCTCATTTCTCCTGCAGCCTTATTAGTGAAAGTTATAGCTAATATTTTAGAAGGATATATATCTAAATCTTTAATCATATGTGCTATTCGATAGGTCAGAACTCTTGTCTTACCAGAACCTGCTCCAGCTAGAATTAATAATGGGCCATCTATGGTTGTTACCGCTTCATATTGTTCTTTATTTAAAAGATTTTTTAAATCCATAAAATTCACTCCTGTTTTTATATACACTTTTATTATTACAATTTTTCATTCTTAAAGCCTTATTAAGTTCCACTTAAATCATGTTAAAGAAAATAATAGGTTAAAGCATATTTAATATTATATCACCTTAATAATTATTTAATCATTTAGGTATTTGAAAATATCTTAAAGCTATAAAAAATGTGCTGATATCTATCAACACACCTAAACCTAACAATACTAATTAAACATTGTTATTTAATCTGTCTAAAACTATTTTATAACCATCGCTTCCGTAATTCAAACATCTATTCACTCTACTTATAGTGGCAGTACTAGCTCCAGTTGCAGATGCAATATCTAAATATGTTTTTTTGTTTTTCAACATCTTAGCTACTTGAAGTCTTTGTTCCAATGCTTTTATTTCATTTATAGTACATATATCATCAAAAAACCTATAGCATTCTTCTTTTGTCTCAAGACACAATACTGCCTCGCACAAATAGTCCATTGCCTTACTCTTTAACTTAGATTCATAATCTCCCATGAACGCCACTCCTTATTCATGTACATTTTTTCTTTAATTCTATCATGTATTAAAACATTAATCCATAAAATTATAAATAATTTTGTAATATATTATATTGATAGAACTTATAAATCCACATTTTCTACTTAAAAGAATAAATTCTACTTATATAGTACATTAAATTTATTCTTTCATTATCACAATAATTCACAAATATAAAAAAATAAAAATTTCAAAAAATAAAAAACAGCCTACTGGGGTATAGGCTGTTTAATCATAAATAAAAAGGGGGCTATTATTCCTTTATATTTATTCTTATATTTTAATTATAGTAAAATATAACTAAAATATCAAGTACTACTGTCATGCATTTTACTTATTTTACATATATTTCATGACACTGTAATTGCAAACTATATTAATATATGATTTTAACAGATTCAAATTCCCTTCACACTTTCAATCTCTTCTCTATATAATTCTCTATATTCTCCTTCCAGCAAATCTTCATCCAAGTTTATAGGGCCAAATTTTATCCTCTTCAAATAAACTACATTTTTTCCCAAAACATTAAACATTCTTTTAATTTGATGAAATTTCCCCTCTTGAACAGTTACTTCAACTATAGAACCATTTCCATCAGATTCTATAATCTTTAATTTAGCCGGCAGGCAGTTATATCCATCCTTCAATACTATACCCTTTTCAAATTTCTCAACATCAGATATATCAACTGGTCTATCTATTTCTGCATAATAAACTTTATCCACATGATTTTTAGGAGATATTAACCTATGGTTTAACTCCCCATCATTTGTAATAAGAAGCAATCCCTTGGTATCTTTATCCAGCCTTCCTACTGGAAAAGGTTTAAGTGCCTGATATTCTGGTATCAAAATATCTATAACAGTTTCATCATAATTATCCATTGTTGCAGATACTACTCCTTCAGGTTTATTCATTAAAATATATATGTACTTTTTATATTCCACAATACTTCCATCTATTTCTATTTTACAATTATCAGGATCTACTTTCATAGAATTATCTTTTACTACTACCCCTTCTATTTTTACTGCGCCTCTTTTTACCATAGCTTTTATCTCTTTTCTAGTTCCATATCCTAAATTTGCCAAAATTTTATCTAATCTATCCATAATCTATCACTCCTTGTTAATATTATAACCTTTTATAGTCATTAGTTATTTATTTTTCACATACCTTACTTAGAGATATTTTAAATACAAAAAAATACAGAATATTAAGCTGTAAAGTTAATACTCTGTATAATAAAAAATGATTTTATATAATTTAAATATAACACTTGGCTATACTTATAAATGATAAATCCCATTTTTTTACTTTCCATAATACCCCATAACCTTCTGTACATAATTTCTAGTTTCATAAGACAATTTAGAAATATCTGAACTATTTGTTACACCTTTATATTGTAAAGTCCCCGGTCCTGCATTGTACGCAGCTAGTGCTAATTCTTTGGAATTCCCATACATATTCAACATACTTCTTAAATACTCAGTGCCTGCCTCTACATTTTGATCTATATCATAGGCATTGGTTACCCCTAACCCGCTGGCAGTTCCTGGCATAAGCTGCATAAGTCCCATGGCTCCTACAGGAGACGTAGCTTCTGGATTAAAATTAGACTCTTGCTTTATAACTGCCATTATCAAATCTTTATCCACACCATACTTTCTGGATGCTTTTTCAACTGCCTCATCAATGTCTGAAACTCCACTTTTCAAATAATCTTTTACACTGTTATAAGCTGTGCTTAATCTCTGTCCTCCGCCATATCCTAATTTACTTAAATCTTCTTCTCCCAGTGGAAGCTTGGATATATCTACATTACCATTACTGTCGGATACTGCATTTAACAAACTTTCCATAACAATCTGAAAAGAATCTGAATCTCCAAATGCCTCCTGAAACATTTGTGTCATCATCTGAAACTGTAAAACTTTCTCCAAAGCTTTATCTTGATTTTCATTACTTGTACTGTTTATACTCATTTTTTCACCTGCCCAAAAATACACTATAATTTTTATCGTAGTAAAATGTATTTACTTTATAAAATTTAATTTTACTGGGCTTTAAATAAAAATATATTATAGTCTTCATAAAAGTCCCTATTATATTGGCTCTTGCATAAGACCAGTACCTTATATTTATCCTTATAAAAAGGAATAAAAGTATAATAATTTTTTTTACTATAGCTTTGAACTAAATTCCAATCTCCTTTTTCCATTACGTAGAATTCATACAATACGTCTTTGCCGCCCTCACTATGGGCAGTAAACACAACTGGTTCATTACAGAAAAAATTTGCATTATCACAGGTTATTTTTGTATTTGTTACCGGCAGTGCTTCATTGATTACAATACTTACTTCTCTTTTACAATCGAATTGCTTGTCACTTTTAATATTTTTGGCTAAAATTTCCACCTTATACTTACCGCTATATTTAGGTACAAAGGCATATGATTTTTCCGCAACAAAATTTGTCTCTTCCACCTTACGATTATTTATATTTAATATATATTTCATAATAACATTTTTAGTATCTTGAGTTATACAATTTATAACAACCCTATCACCTACTAAATAATGCTCTCTCATAGGATAAAGTACATAGTCAATAGATGCAGGTATATAGTCAAACACATCTAATTTCACTGTTGAGTGGCAATCGTATTCTCTATCAGAGTATTTATCTTTTACCCTAACTTCCAGTTCATAATTTCCATTTTCCTCTGGAATAAATCTCATAAAACTGTTTCTACTATATTCTATGATCTTTATCTCAGTTCCATTTCTTTTTATTATAAAGGAATATCTGATATCCACTCCCCCAGAAGCACTTACTTTCACATTAATATTTTGATTTCTTAATATGCCTTTATCTTTATCCAACATAACTCTTTGAATCTTAACTGGTTCTTTACTTTTTTCATCTATAACATAATTTAAGTGTTCTATGGCTTCATAATCCCCTGAAAAAGACTTATCCTTAACCATTAAAGTTATAGTATAATTTCCCGCCATTTTACTTTCCCATACATAACTGTTGCAAATAGTATATCCTGAATCTTCTCTGCTGTAATTCCCCTCAATTATATACCTATATAAAAGCTCCCTTCCACCTATAGTATCTGCCATTAAAGTAACCTTTGTACCGCATAACTGAGGATAATTAATATCTGTAGTGAAATTTTTTATGTAAATTTTACTATATTTTTTTACCTTAAAATTTAATACTGCCCTATCATCAAATTTATTAATAGAATACATATCCTTAGCCATACACAAAAGCTTATAATCTCCGCTTCTAGTTTCAACATAACTTACTATTCTCTTTGTAGAATAATTTTGTATACATTCTACTTCCCTATTAGAATTTACCTTAAAAAATTTATAAAGAATAGTTCTGTCAGTATCATGCTGAGAATCCACTTGAAAAATTAATTCAGAATTTTCTAAAAGCTCATAAGCCAAACATTTAAAATCTGTTATTTTTACCTCTTTTAAAGGTACCACCTCAAATTTCACCTTTCTAAAATCATCGAAGTCATTTTTCGAGTCAACATTTTTACATTCTACTAATATTTCACCTTTTCCTTCACTTTTAACTGCCCAGGAAAGCATATTATCCATAGAATAATCTTTTACCATTTCCCATTCATTTTCTATTCTTATCCAATATCTAAACATAAGCGGAAACTTATTTGTATCTACTGTTACAGTCAGTTTATCACCTAATACCAATTTATCTTTATCTATATACACATTACTTATTAACTTTTCTTCAACTTTTCCTATTACATAGTCCATTCTAGATACATAATCGAAACTTTTATTACTATCTGGCTTTTTAGCTTGTACCATTAATACATACTTCCCATCTTGTATTGGAGCCCATTCAATCTTTTCTTTTTCCGTAAAGTCTTTTATGGTATTCCATATTCCATTATATCCTACCATATACTTATATAGAAGCTTCTCCTTCAAATTATTATCTATATTTATAATAATTTTTGATTTTCTCTCTTGTGGACTTTTTAAGTCACAGCTTATAGCCAGTTCATTCATCTACATCATCCCCCATGTAAAAATCTTATAAATACTATTTCCCTTAAAATATATTATACTATAATACCATATTTTGTAATAGTATTTTTTGTATATTAATATTATATTTTACTATAATATTAAGTGGGTGAGTATATATGAAAATAACAAATATTTATATTAATTCTTTTAATAAAATAGTCCTAGCATCAGATGAAATATGCAAATTTAAATCCTATAAGCTAAATATAAAAAATGGTAGAGAAACCATATCTATAACTAGCTATTCTATAGTTGATACTACTATACTTTTAAATTTAAACAGGAATATAGATATAAAATACCATTGTTTTGTGGAATATGAAGATACTATATATAAAGTCTGGTACTATCCCCTTTATTCTACAGAAGAATTTAATAAAAGATTTTTTCACAATACAGCTTTAGGTGCCATCTACAATAAGGAAAAAACTACTTTTAAGCTCTGGTCTCCCCCAGCTACTTGTGTAAAACTCATAATTTATGAAAAACCCTCTTCTGACCAGTTTAATGTTAAATATATGGTAGATATGAAAGAGCACCTGGGGCTTTGGTATACTTCTGTAAAAGGGGATTTACATGAAACATATTACAATTACCAAGTGACTTTATGTGATAAATGCAATATAGTAGTTGATCCTTATGCTAGTGCAGTAAGTATAAATGGATTAACGGGTGTTGTATTGGACTTAAAAAGAACAGATCCTGCTATGTGGCACAGTGACATCTACCCTGCTATTGAAAAATATACTGATGCCATAATATATGAGGTAAGTTTAAGGGATTTATCCTCCCACTCCAGCAGCGGAGTTCTAAATAGAAAAAAATTTTTATCATTAACAGAAAAAGAGGCCAAATCTCCTCAAGGTTTAAGCACTTGCTTAGACCATATACTAGAGTTAGGTGTTACTCACATTCAATTAATGCCTATATTTGATTTCAGCTGCGAAAGTGTAGACGAAAGGTATAGTGATAAAAATTATAATTGGGGATACGACCCCCAAAACTACAACGCACCTGAAGGAAGTTATGCTACAAATGCCTATAACCCCATGTGCAGAATAATAGAACTTAAAAACATGATTCACTTTCTCCATAAAAATAATCTAGGAATAACTATGGACGTAGTTTATAATCACATTTATCATGGCTGTGCCAATAACTTTCAAAATATATTCCCGGATTACTATTTTAGGTTCTCACAAGCAGAAATACTTTGTAATGGGAGTGGCTGTGGAAATGATCTGGCTTCTGAAAATTTGATGGTTAGAAAATTCATAGTAGATTCTGTAATATTCTGGGCTAAGGAATATCATATAGATGGTTTCAGATTTGATCTTATGGGACTCATAGATATAAATACTATGAAATTAATAGAATACGAACTTCATAAAATAAATAAATCCATGATGATTTATGGTGAAGGCTGGGACTTAAATACCTGCCTTCCAGGACACAATAAGTCTACTCTTAATAACTCAAAATACTTATGTAATATAGGCTTTTTTAACGATAAAATTAGGGACTGCCTGAAAGGTAATGTTTTTGATTTAAGTGACAGAGGATTTATAATGGGGGATAGCTCCAAAAAAGATATATTAAAAGAGTGTATAATGTCACAATATATTTCTCCCATACAATCTGTGAACTACGCCAGCTGTCACGATAACCATACTTTATGGGACAGAATAAATTTAAGCTGTATAGGTGAGACAGTAGAAGAAAAAAAGAAAAGAGTAAAATTGTGCTCAACTATAATTTTAACTTGTCCTGGTATTCCGTTTATATATTCGGGGGAAGAATTTTGCAGAAGCAAGCAAGGAGAGTCCAACAGCTTTAACAAACCAGACTATATAAATTCTATGGATTGGGATAAAAAAGCTGAATTCATAGATGTATTTAATCATTATAAAAAGTTAATCCACATAAGAAAATCTCACAAGCTATTTAAATTACATTCCATGGAAACCTTATTAAATAATTTAACCTTTATAAAAAATACCTCTAAAGATATTCTTGCTTTTATATTAAAAGACAGCACAGGAAAGGATAAGTGGAAACAAGTTCTCATTGCAATTAATGCAGGAAAAAAAGATATGTACATAGATATTCCTGAAATACAATGGAAATTAGTTTTAGACAGTAACTATGACAAATACGATAAAAACGAAAATATACTTTTAAAAGATAAACTTTTAGTAAAAGGCCTGTCTTCTTATATATTATATTACCAGGAGGATTAGTAAAATGCTACCAATCCTCCCCTTTATAAATTTTCCCATCTGAAATTAATTGAAGTAAATTCTTTCTAAGTCTTTTATCATCTTCTTTTGTCCTTTTTTTAGGACTTGAAGTTTTTCCACCTGTTCTTCTGACTTTTGAAGATATATACCTTTCAAATAAAAGTTTATCCATGTTACCATCATGATATATATACCCTTTAGGATTTATTGCATAAGCTTTTTTACCTAATGCCATAGCTGCAACCCCATAATCTTGACTTACCACTATATCTCCACTTGTGACTTTATTTACAATCATCATATCTACACTTTGAAAACCGCTATCAACAGTAATTACAGTACTATAATTACTGTTTAAAATGTGATTTGTATCACAATATATTACTACCTCTATACCATTTTCTCTTGCTGTATTTTCTATTATATGCTTTCCAGGACAAGCATCTCCATCTACTAATATTCTCATTAAAATTTTACCTATTTCTCCTTCCACTACTTAATAAACCTTTTTCATTGTAAGCTTTTGTAAACATCATATCTAAATTATACACCACTATAATAAAATTATCATCTGTCAGTTTCTAATTGACTAAAATAAAGAAACAGGTTTCTACAATATTATAGTTATAGTAGAAACCTGTTAATTCAGCATTATGTAAAATAAACTATGCTGATTAATTTTTAAAAATCCTTACCTACACTTTTCCTCCTAATTGTAATTCCACATTACCGTATCCCGGTTTTTTAAGAAGGGCAAACATATTATTTTTATAGGCCTCAACTCCAGGCTGATCAAATGGATTTATTCCCATCAAATATCCACTGATTGCGCAAGCTTTTTCGAAAAAGTATACCATATATCCAAAATAATAAGAGGTAAGTTCAGGTATATTTACAATCATTACTGGAACATCTCCATCACTATGGGCTAGCACTGTCCCCTTCAAAGCCTGGTAATTTATAAAACTCATTGATTTACCTGCAATAAAGTTTAATCCATCTAAATTGTCCTTGTCTTCTTCTATAATTACTTCTTTTCTGGATTTCGTTACATTTATAAAAGTTTCAAATAATATCCTAAGCCCCTGTTGTATATATTGTCCCATGGAATGTAAGTCCGTTGAGAAATCCGCTGCTGCAGGAAATATACCTTTATTGTCCTTTCCCTCACTTTCTCCAAAAAGTTGTTTCCACCATTCTCCAAAATAATGAAGACAAGGCTCAAAATTCACAATCATTTCAGTAGTCTTACCCTTTTGAAATAATACATTCCTAACTGCAGCATACCTGTACGCTGCATTTTTATCTAAGTATTCACTACTATAGGCTTCCCTGGCATCTGCTGCACCTTGCATAATATCGTCTATATTAATTCCTGCTACTGCTATAGGAAGTAACCCTACTGCAGTTAATACAGAATATCTTCCCCCTATGTTGTCTGGAATAACAAAAGTTTCATATCCCTCTATATCTGCTAGTGTCTTTAAAGCCCCTCTTTTCTTATCCGTAGTAGCATATATTCTATGCCTTGCCTCTTCTTTACCATATTTTTTTTCTAATAAGTTTTTAAATGTCCTAAATGCAATAGAGGGCTCTGTGGTAGTACCTGATTTGGAAATAACATTTATAGATATGTCCATACCTTCTACGGCTTCCAGCAAATCTTTCATATAAGTTGAACTCATATTATTTCCTGCATAAAGTACAATAGGTCCCTGCCTTTTATCTTTAGATAAAATGTTACTAAATGTATGTGAAAGCATTTCAATAGCAGCCCTAGCTCCCAGATAAGAACCGCCTATTCCCATAATTACAAATACATCTGAAGTATGCCTGATTTTTTCAGCTGCCACTTTTACTCTGTTAAATTCTTCTTTATCATAACTTACGGGTAAATCTACCCATCCTAAAAAATCACTTCCTGCACCTGTTTTACTTTCTATCATATTGTGAGCAACAGATACAAAGGGCTGTAAATTATCTATATCATTCTGACTAACACAGGAGTAAATCTTACTTAAATCCAAACTTATACCTTTTTCCAACATCGCTTTACTTGCACCTCCAGTAAATTTGTTCTAATTTAATTTAAATTTCATATAACCATATACTATGTATTATTAATAATTATATGTACCATTTATTGTGCAAATATCAAAAGTTTATGTGAATCTTATGTGATTATATCTATTTACATTATAAATTATATTGATATTATTCTCAATTAATTGTATAATATTTCAAGGAGGTGGTAACTATGGAAAATAATGCAATTAACATAAGTGATTTTAAAGATATTACCTATAAAACTAGAGAAGTTGCTAAAATGTTAAATACTAATACCCAAACAATCAAAAGTTATTGTACAACCTTTAGAAAAATATTAGATGGCAGCAACGTTTCTGGTAGACGAGGTGATTTCACAGGGGATGATATTAATAAATTAAAAATGATACAATATCTATCAAAACAAAAACATTATAAGCCTGAACAAATTATAGAATATTTCTTATATAATAATTCTACTTCACTCAGTAGTAAAAAAGAACTAGAATTTATAGCAGAAACAATATATACCTTAATTAAACCCGAGATAGAAAACACTATTAAAAGCTCTATTAATACTACTATGGAGGAACACAGTAATAATATTAGAAATGATATTAAAATTAATAGAACAGAAATAACTGGAGGTATAAATAAAATATTACGTACTAACGATTCTTTAATTAACTCTATGGGCCATACTAAAAATTTAATTAAGCAAATTGAAAATAATCAAAATCAATATCTAAGCAGAGTGGACCGAAGAAAACAAAAAAACAAGTGGTATAATAATCTATTTAAACTATCCAGTAAAAAAGAAAAATAATCTAAATCCCCTCTTAAAATTCAAGAAAGTATTTTAAAATCAAAAATCAGTATAGTATTTAAGATACTATACCGTTTTTTGATTATTTTTTAATAAACAATTATCTTATATAATATTATTAGCATATAAGAATGCTGTATCATTCATTATTTCATCATAGGCACCATCTCTAATGATTGTATGGTGACTTGAAAAAACAACTGCCCTCTTAAAGATTCCTTTTACATATTGGAAATCATGTGTAGAACATAAAATTGTTTTTCCTGCATTATTTATAGCTATCATAAATTCTTTCAGAAATCTTTTAGTCTTAGGATCAAGGCCATTCATAGGTTCATCAAATACATAGACATCTGGATTTAAAACTACCACAGATGCAATAGATACCTTTTTCTTTTCTCCTCCACTTAAATGATATGGAGTTCTATCCTTTAACTCCTCAATTTTCAATAGTTTTAAAGTATCATCTACTCTTTTTTTTATTTCTTCCTCATCCATGAAAATTTGTCTTGGCCCAAATGCAATTTCATCATAAACATTTGAACAAAAGAGCTGTACCTCCGGATTCTGAAATACAAAGCCTATTTTTTTATGGAAAGTTTTCAGAAATTTTTCAGTCTGCAACCTCTTATAGTTAATTTCTTCACCTTGAAAAAAATATTTTCCACGCTGGGGAAATATTAATCCATTAATCAATTTCATTAATGTAGACTTTCCACTTCCATTTACCCCCACTAAAGCAACAGCTTCTCCCTCTTTAACATGCAAATTTATATTTTTTAGTGCCTCCACCTTAGCATTATATGAATAAAAAACATTCTCTATATTAATCATGAAATCACAACCTATCAAAGTAAAAATATATTAGTACAAAAGCTATATTAAGCATAATACAAATATAATCTGCCAATTTAAATTTAAACTTCCTATATATCTTATATTCTCCTGTAAAACCCCTACATTCCATAGCACCATACATTTCCTCAGCCATTTCTTTAGATTTTATAAACATGGTTCCTACAATTCCAGAAAGAGATCTTCTTTTATTGTTATTCCTTCCTACAGATCTTAATTTCAGCGTATAAACCATATTTAGACAAAACTCACCTAAAACTATAATATATTTTATGGTGATATCAAGTACAAAGATAAACATATTAGGTATCCTAAATACTCTTAAAACTCCTATTAGATGGTTCCATTGGGTAGTACAGGCTAATATATTAACAAAAGCAACAGAAACTAAGACCTTTAATGTAACCATTAAAGCATTATGGCCATATCCTAAGAAAATTGATGGCAAAAAGATAATAAAAGTAAATATTGCCACCACCAAACTCACTTTTAAGATATACTTTATTTCATTAATACCTAAAAAATTAATTAACACAAGCATAAATATATTAGTAATTAAAATGAACGTAAAACTTTTGCTCAAGGAAACAAAAATAATTAATATAAGTGTTGAAATAAATTTAATTAAAGCATTAATCCCAAATCTATTCTTTCCATATTCAGTTTGATGCCTAAATTTTGTAAGAACCTCTAATATAGATAGAATGCTCTTATTTACAAAAGAATCCTTATCCTTTAGAGGTATATAGTTATCTTTTTTTAGAAGCCACTCTGGCATTTATAATTTCCTCTCTTAAACAATATTTACCTACTTGAACTCTTATTCTCTTTCCTCACACTTGTTATTACTCTAAATATTATCAAAAATATTGCAACTGCTGCAACTGCTGATAAGATATATCCTGCCCCATCTGGAAGTCCCTTAACAGAATAATCTTTCATTAATGCACTAAAGCTGAATCCATTTTCCATGCCTTTTGGTATAAAACCTAATGGCTTGCCACCCACTACTACAGAACTTATCTCACTGCTGCCCCATTCCCCCCAGGCCGTACCTGCTGCCAATAATCCTAGGGGTGATAAACATATCAATACTATTATCAGCCCATATATAGGGTTCATTTTCGTACTAGAACCCTGGTATATAATATCTGGTGAAACTTTTTTAATGAAACTTAATACTCCAATGGTTATAATTGCTTCCAATACCCCTGCAACTGCAAGGTGGGGAATTAGCATTGACGGTATAGTAATTGATAGAGGATAGGGACAATATAATGGCATACCGGCAGTATCTTTAAAAAATAGCGGTTGTATACCAAACTCTATTGCAGCACATAAGGCTGCAGCATTTATACCTATGTATGAAGCAGCCATAATTGCAATGTATTCTCCTTTTTCTGTTTTGGATTTTTCTTTCAAAAACTTATAAATATAATATCCTACATATGGAATAACAAATGCCATATTAAAGCAATTTGCCCCAAATGCTAAAACGCCGCCGTCACCAAATAGCAATGCTTGAATTAAGAGTGCTATAGTTATAGAAATACACGCCGATTCCGGCCCCAGTAAAATAGCTAGTAAGGTTCCACCTACTGCATGTCCAGTAGTTCCCCCTGGCAGCGGAACATTAAACATCATTGTTAAAAACGAAAGTGAGGCACCTATACCCATAAGTGGCATTTTCTTTTTATCCAGCTCACTTTTCACCTTTTTTACTGCCCTTGCCCAAATTGGAATCATTATAGTTCCCATGAAAACACAGGTGGATGGACTTAAATAATTGTCCGGAATATGCATTTTGATCCCTCCTTAAAAACTTAACAAAAAACAAAACCACCAAAATTGACAACTGCTCTACAGCAATCAACCTTCGTGGCTATTAATCAAAATCCTACATTTATAAATTTTCAAATAATTATATACCCTCGTAGTATACACTTTTATGATACTATATGATTTGGAATTTGTAAATATTCACTTCATTTTTCAATTCTTGTTTTTATCCCAACGCGGTAATTGGCTAATACTCCCAAATAGAACTTCAGTTAAAATAGAACATAATTATATTTTATTATATAATAATATTTAGAATATAAAATCAATGTCTATTGTATCATAATTGATTTTTAGGAGGCATTATTATGAGAATCGCTGTAATAGACGCACAAGGAGCAGGTCTTGGACAAACAATAATAAAAAAAATCCGTAAAGAATTATCCAATAAAGTCTACATAATTGCACTTGGTACAAATACATTTGCCACCTCAAATATGACAAAAGCAGGTGCCGATACTGGCATAAGTGGAGAAAGAGCAATTTGCTCATTTTTTAAAACAAATAAAATTGACAGCATAATAGGTCCAATTGGAATAATTTGCAGCGGTGGCATAAATGGAGAGATTACACCTATGATTTCTAAATCAATATTTACTATAAATTGCACCAAATATATACTGCCATTACAAAAACATGGTATTTATATACCAGGTACAAGAAATCTGCAGATTAAAGATATAATTGAAGAAATTGTACTTGATATAAAAAATACCATATCATGTAATACATAGCTAACTAATGTTCAATAAGGGAAGTTTAATAACTTCCCTTAAAAAGTGCTTAAATATCAACACCATATTAAAACATACCCTAATTCAAACATCTATTCTTCATATATAGTCTGTATATTATTTCTTCAAACAATGAAAATAAACCTGTGGTGATTAAGTAAATTCCTATAGTTATTGGCGCTTTAACTGTTATTAATATACTTATAATACTTGTAACAACAAGATTTATTTTTTGTACCTGTACTTCTTTAACTATTCTCAAAAATGGTATATATGCTATAAAGTTTGGGCTTAACGAAATAAAAGTATAAATAATTGGAATAATAAAATAGTTATCTGGCATTTTCATATTTGCTATCCAAGGAACAATAACAGTTCCAAACTGTGCCGGCATTTTATTGAAAACAATAAACAATGAAGATATTACAGGTAATTGCAGTAAAGTAACAAGACATCCAAACATATTTTTGGTATTTTGTTTATAATGTTTTTCCATTTCCTGTTGAAATTTATCTTTATTATGTTTATATTTTATTCTCAACTTTTCTATTTTTTTAGATAGAACCTGCTGCTGGTAAATACTTTTCCTTTGTTTTAAGGACATTGGCAGAAGAATAATCCTTACTAGTACAGTAAGTAAAATTATACTTATGCCATAATCTCCTGTTATATTAAAGAAATAACTTAATGCAGTATTTAGTATATCTAAAATAATGTTCATATAAATCCTCTCCTTATTCAATATTTAGATTTACTTTAAACATCATCTTATCTAAAAATATACATAATACCACCATATTTTATATTTTTCATAAACTAAATAGTCTTTAGGCTGTAATTTTTTTAGATACTGTAGTATTTGTATTAGGCTAGATCTTCCATATTCATCATAAAAATAACTTACAGTCTTTCTATAGATGATTCTAACATAGACCATAATACTTGCAACACATAAAAAAATCATAATAATTTGTATTATTAATACAGTATCTATTTTCATTAAACTACCTCTTACCTCTAAACACAGATTTTCATTTCTGCACTTTCTTTATTCTCTACATATCATATAGA
The DNA here is from genome assembly GCF_045310515.1 of Candidatus Clostridium eludens. Classification (NCBI taxonomy): domain Bacteria; kingdom Bacillati; phylum Bacillota; class Clostridia; order Eubacteriales; family Clostridiaceae; genus Clostridium; species Candidatus Clostridium eludens. The sequence goes on from NZ_JBJHZX010000001.1 coordinate 277,671, forward strand.
ATATCACCATTTTAACACAAATACAATTTCACTTACAAATTATTCCATTTATTATCTTGACACACTTGGTCTATAATGATAGACTAAAAATATAATGAGTCTATTATTATAGACCAAAGGGAGGACATATGTAATGGAACAACTGAAACTCTGTGAAAGTGAATACCATTTTGCAAGTATTGTTTGGGAATACGAGCCTCTTGGTTCTGGTGAACTTGTAAAACTTTGTGAGCAAACTCTTGGCTGGAAAAAGTCTACAACTTACACCGTTTTGAAAAAATTGTGCCAACGTGGAATACTAAAAAATGACAACTCAATTGTAACATCACTTATAAACCAGCAGCAAATACAGAAATTTAAAAGCCAACAATTTATCAATCAGACCTTTAATGGTTCGCTGCCTCAGTTTATAACAGCATTTATGAATGATAAAAAACTAAGCAAACAAGAGGCTGAAGAACTGAAGAAGTTAATCGACAGCTATGAGGAGGAGTAAAAATGAAGCTTTTTCTATGTAAATTATTCATTAATGTAATAAACATGAGCATTACAGCAAGCTATGCAATTCTATTTGTTCTCGTGGTGCGACTATTTTTTAAAAAAGTTCCTAAAATTTTTTCGTACAACCTGTGGGCTGTTGTATTATTTAGACTTATATGTCCTTTTTCTTTCTCCTCTGCCTTCAGCTTTTTAAAAATACCTAGTTCACACTCAAACAAAATTGAATACATACCCTCCAGTGTAAAGCTAATATCACAACCTGGAATCAACACTGGAGGGTATGATGTTAACTCATCTGTAAATACTTCACTGCTAGGTTTAACAAGTCACGCTGGTAATAACTCCATATATGGTATTTTATCTATAATTTGGGTTTTAGGATTTATTTCTCTGATAGTTTATAGCATAATATCCTATTTAATCTTAAAACATAAAGTTTGTACTTCTGTAATTGTAAAAGATAATATTTTTCAGTGTGAAAATATCTCTTCTCCTTTTGTACTAGGATTTATAAAACCTAAAATTTATCTTCCCATAGGACTTAAAAAAACAGAACAGAATTACATTTTAAAGCATGAGCAAATCCATATAAAACGATTTGATTACCTAATAAAGCCCACTGCATTTTTGGCTTTATGCCTTCACTGGTTCAATCCTCTTGTATGGATTAGTTTTATGCTTATGAGCAAGGATATGGAAATGTCCTGTGATGAAAGAGTATTAAAAGAATTTGGAATACAAATAAAAAAGGACTACAGTACATCTTTATTATCCCTTTCAGTAAACAAAAATACCATAAAGGGAAACCCTCTAGCCTTTGGTGAAAACAACACAAAGACAAGAATTAAAAATATACTTAATTATAAAAGACCCGTTTTTTGGGTAATAGCAGCCTCCATAATAGCTCTTATACTTATTAGCATTGGACTTATTACTAACCCTTCAGGCTCCTTAAAATCAGAGAAAAACGACTTTACAGAAAAAATATACAAATATAGAACTCCCTATGTAGGGGATAACAGCAAGGTACTTAATATAATAAATTCTCTTCCTGCACCAGAAACCCTACACCATGCAAAGATAAAGCTTTTTACGGATAAAGAACCCTATGGAATTCAAATAACTTATGAAACTACAAATGATATTAAAGAATCCTTCCTAAGAAAAGAAAATCAACTGATTTTTGATGAAAATGCCGCCATAATATTTTCTTTGGTAGGTAATGCCGACTACATTAATTTCGTATTAACATCAGAAGCAAAAGGTCTACCAGATAGAACAATTAAGATAAACAGAGCCTTGTTAAACAATACTCTGGGCAAAGATTTATGGAAAAGTTCTATTAACTTTGAAAGATTTGATACAATATATAAAGAAATTATGACTAAATTTGTAACCACTTATTCTCTTCCTATATTACTTGAAGAAGGTAAAAAAACTAATACTCAGAGCGTAAATGATGTACCTTTAGTAGCTAATTACGATAAGATAAAAAATAATAATAAAACTTATTATATATATGAAAAGAATAGAAAATATTATGTAGAAAGCCCCTATGAGTTTATCCATGAAATTACAAAAGAAACCTATGAAAAGCTTCATACACTGATTGTATCTGAAAATTATTATGAAAATATAAAAAATCAACTATCATTAGATTCAAAAAAATATTTTCTACAAAATACCATCGACAACTCCTGTATTCTAGACGGGGATGGTTTAGTAAACAAGGGCAGTGAATTGGCAAACAAATTTATATCTGACACTGAGAAAGGGAAAAAATCCTCCATCAAGATTATTCACCAAATGCCAGATAGTTATTCGAAAGAGATTCTGGATATAACGGAGGTAATGTATGACGGGGAAAACTATTATGGGGTTAAATATATTCCGACAGCTTATTATTCAGGAACTCCTGGCTTTTATTATAAATTCAGATTTAAGTATATTAAAACCTTTGATATGTCAATATACAAATTTGTATATTTATTAGAAGATAACAAAGTAACCTTTAATGATATAGATAAAAGCCTGCTCTCTAAAAATTCTAACAATTGGGTAGATTCATATTTTCTCTATGCTATCCAAAAATAAACAAACCCCAGATTCTATTTACTTTTTTATGGCATCAAGTGCTTTTTAGTTTGCAGTACTTATCTCCCACTTTGAAGAAGATGGAAGTATTAGCTAATTGCAGCCTTCGGATAAAAATGCTCCCTTTAGATAAACAGCTTTATTACTTTAACCTTATATTCTAAAGGAAGCATATTAGTAGTTGTCCAAAATTAACTGTGGTATGCAAGCTTAACTCCAAATATATATATCAATATTCCCAGTACTAAGAAATATGGAATTATATATACAGGATTAATTAACCATAAAGGAAGGACATTATACATAGTAATGGTTCCAAAAAACATAAATATAACTCCTGCCACCCATTTTATGTATATTTCAGGTATATGTCTGCCCATCCATGCACCACCTATGATACCTATGCCATCAGCAATTAACATACCAACTGTTGTCCCGATTAATATAAAAATTGGTTGATGACTTTGCGCCGATATTGCTATTGTCATAAGTTGTGTCTTATCACCCATCTCTGCCAGAAAAAAAGCTGCAGCCACTGTAATAATTGGTCCAAATTTATGTTTCTTTTCACTTTCTTCATCAATTTTATCTCCCCTTAAGGTCCAAAGTCCAAAGACTAGAAAAGATATTGCAGCTACAATCTTTACTATATTCATTGGTATAACTGAGCTCAAATAACTTCCTACTGCTACTGCAATGGCATGATTGAAAATTGTAGCCACAAGCACACCTATTAATACCTGCTTTACTTTGTACTTACTGGCCATAGCCATAGCAAGCAGTTGAGTTTTATCACCCATTTCTGCTACAACTACAAGTAATAATGCTTTAATAATTACTGTCATTTGATGACCTCCCTTTAAAAATTAGTAAATAAAAAAGACTTTTCACACAATAAAATCCTACCCTGTGCAAAATCCTTTTTAGAATAAAGTGATTCTTAGGTTCAGGTGGAGTTTGCTTATGAGAAATACTTTTCTCCATCTGAACCTTAGAAGAACTTATCCAGGCGCATAAGCAGTGCTTATCCCCCCACTTTGAGAAAGATGGGGGGGGTTAGCAATGGTAGCGTTCGGATAAATAATTACACTAAAAAAGACTTCAAGCACAATGATAAAACCATTGTGTTAAAAGTCTCACTTGACTGAAACAGCCACGGTAAAGCCAGACTAAAAAGTCAGCATGTTGACTTTACCACCATTATAGGCAGCTACTCCCTTTTAACTTCTAATTTTCTATTATTTATATTAATAGTAATGTTATCATAAAATTTGCAAATAATCAATATAAAATGCTAACCTCAACACTTTTTATTGACAACTGCATTAAAAAGTAGTAAATTTAAAATGAGTGATTACTCATTCATTGGCAAGGAGGAATTATATGGATTTTCAAGATAATAATTATGAAGAAATTTTTCAAAACTTTTTAAGGGATAGCAATCTGGATGATAATGAATTTACAGAAAGACAGTGGCAAATTCTAAATGCAGCCATTAAAGTTTTTTCTCAAAACGGTTATGGAAGCAGCAGAACCAGCGAAATTGCAAAAGAAGCCGATGTAGCTGAAGGAACAATATTTAGATATTATAAGACAAAGAAAGATTTACTTATGGGACTTATAATTCCTTTTGCAACAAGATTTATGAGACCCTTTGTACTAGAGTCTGCCATAAAAATAATGGAAAACAGTGAAAACAAAACTATAGATGAAGTACTCAGAGAACTTATAGCTGATAGAATAGACCTTGTGCGAAAAAACCTTCCGTTAATCAAGACCGTACTGGTAGAGGCATCTTACCAACCAGAACTTTTAAATATACTTAAAGAAGAGATAATATCTAAAGCCTTTCCAGTAATAAAAAAATTTATAGGTGATTATGTTGCCAAAAGTGAAATAAGAGATATGGAGCCTTCTTTTATATTAAGAAGTATAATAAGCACCATAGGAGGTTATATATTTTTAAGCAGTGTTTTCCCTGAATATTTCGCTGGAGATGGAGACAAAAAGGAAGTAGATAAATTGGTAGATATTTTACTTAATGGTATTAAGAAAAAATAATAAAGGAGAGAGGCTTGTGAATAATAAATTAAAGAACATGAGACCAGTTATTATTTTTGCTGTAATTTTAATAAGCTTATCAACATTTTTTATCATTAAAAACACCATGGATAAAAATTTTGATGAATTTCAATTCTCCGGTACCGTTGAAGCTGATGAATTAAACGCAACCAGTGAAATATCAGGAAGAATAAAGGATGTTAAAGTGGAAGAAGGTACTAAAGTTAAGATTGGGGACATAGTGGCCATTCTTGATTCGAACGAAAACACAATTAATGTGGATCAGGCAAACACCTCAGTTCAAAATGCAGAAAATGAATTGGGGAAAATTACCGATGGCAGCAGAGCTGAAGATATAAACGCACAAAAAGAGTTAGTTAAACAGAGTGAGGCACTGGTGAATCAGGGTGAAGCTGGGTTAGAAACCGCACAGAACAATCTGGATAATGCCCAAACTAATTACGATTATAGAAAAAAAATATACGACAATGAATTAGTTCTTAATCAAAAAGGCTATGAGTCCAATGAAAATTTCGATACAACAAAAAACAATTTAGACAATGCCCAAACAGCTTTAAATAATGCAAAAAGTGCCCTGACATCTGCAAATGCACAAATAGATAATTATAAGGCTCAGCTGGGAGCCGCTACTGATAAACTTAATCTTTTAGTTAATAGCGCTACAGACAGGGACAAAGCTACAGCCCAATATGGTATTGACCAGGCCCAGCAGAACTTAGATTTATCTAAAATTGCTTTAGATAAAAGCAGCATAAAAGCTGCAGCAGACGGAATTGTTGAAACAGTTAATTTTAAAAAAGGAGAATATGTATCTCAAGGTTCTCCAATTGTAACTCTTCTTGATAGTAATAATATGTATATAAAAATATATGTTCCAGAAAAAATACTTCCATATATAAAGCTTAATAAAGAAGTAAATATGAAGAGCGATTTTATAAAAAATAAGGTGATAAAAGGAAAAATATCTTATATATCACCATCAGCAGAATTTACACCTATGAATATTGTAACCAAGGAAGATAGGACGAAGCTCGTATATGAAGTAAAAATAAAAATACTAGATAATCTTGAAGCTGTGAAATCCGGCATGCTTTTAGATGTTAACCTAAAGTAAAGGAGAATTACTATGGAGTATGCAATTTCCATCAATAATCTTACAAAAAAATTTGGAGATTTTACAGCTGTAGATAACCTTTCTTTCCGCATTCCTAAAGGAAAAATATTTGGTTTCTTAGGCCCAAATGGTTCAGGAAAATCTACTACCATAAGGATGATATGTGGAGTACTGAAGCCTACCTCAGGTGAAGGCTCTGTTTTAGGATATGATCTCCTTAAAGATTCTGAAAAGATAAAGCAAAATATTGGATATATGTCTCAAAAATTCAGCCTTTACGAGGATCTCACTGTAGAAGAAAACTTAAATTTCTATGGCAATATATATATGCTCCCAAAAGAAAGGCTTGAGCTAAGAAAAAAAGAACTTATTGACATGGCCAATCTTAAGGGAAAAGAAAAAAGTCTGGCTGGAACACTTTCTGGGGGATGGAAACAGAGACTAGCCCTTGGATGTTCTCTAATACACAATCCCAGCCTATTGATTCTTGATGAACCCACTGCAGGAGTAGACCCAGTATCAAGAAGAGAGTTCTGGTATACAATAAGTACTCTGGTATCAGATGGAATTACTGTACTTGTGACTACCCATTACATGGATGAGGCATCTATTTGTGATATAATTGGTTTTATATTTAACAGCAAGCTGATAATAATAGATTCCCCTGAAAATCTATACAAAAAAAATGGTACGGAAAATCTTGAGGATATATTCATTAAATATGTTAAAGAGCTTTCAAATAGAGAAGTAGTATCTTCCTTTAATGAATTGAAACAAATAAGAAATGAAAAGGGAGGTGTTTAAAAGTGAAGCTCAAAAGATTACTTACAGTTACAAAGAAGGAATTTATTCACATAAAAAGAGATAAACCGAGCCTGGTTATAGCTCTTGTGATGCCCATAATGATGCTGCTTTTATTTGGATTTGCAGCAAATACAGATGTAAATGACGTGAACCTGATGGTGTACGACGGCAGCAAAACTGTAGAAAGCAGACAACTTGTAAATGCATTTATAAACTCATACTATTTTAAACTTTACGGCTCAGCTGATTCCCCTAATGAAGTAGAGAAGTATATTGACATGGGAAAAGTAAAAGTAGGAATTGTAATACCACCTGACTATGCGAGAACATTGGATAGGAATGAAACGGCAAAAGTTCAGGTTCTAGTGGATGGTTCTGACCCCACTATAGCAAGAACTGCCATGTCTTACTCCATGCTTATAGGAAATAACTATTCAGCTAAAATGCAGGAGGTGGAAGTCAAAAAATCAGGACGTAATATGTCCTCAAGCATAGGGACAAGCATAAAGCCTCTTGTACTATACAATCCTACATTGGAAAGCAGTAAGTTTAATGTACCCGGTGTTATGGGACTCATCCTTCAAAATATTACTGTTATATTAACTTCTTTTGCAATGGTAAGGGAAAGAGAGAAGGGAACCATGGAGCAGCTTATTATGACACCCATTAGTTCCTTTGAACTTGTAGTGGGAAAATTGATACCCTACACAATAATTGGCTTTCTCAATATGATAACTGTATTGATTCTTGGAAATTTATTATTTGGTATAGTGGTAAAGGGAAGTGTGGCACTTTTTATAACACTTGGAACTTTATTTCTCATATGCTCCCTGGCTATAGGTATGCTTATCTCCACTGTGGCCAAAACCCAGCTGCAGGCAATGCAGGCTTCTCTAGCACTTTTACTCCCCAGTGTACTTCTGTCAGGATTTATGTTCCCAAGAGAGGCCATGCCTAAAATAATCTATCTTATAAGCTGTGCTTTGCCGCTAACCTATTTTCTGCAAATTCTAAGAGCAATAATAGTAAAAGGCGTAGGTGTATCATATATTATAGGTCCTATATTATCCTTAAGTATATCAATTGTTATTATTGTAGGCTTAACAATGGTTAAATTCAGCAAAACATTGGACTAATATCAAATTTTTCTAAGGTTCAGATGAAGAAAGACATTCCTTATGAGCAAACTCCACCTGAGCCTTAGAATAGCTTGATCAAAATTTTTGAATGCCTTAATATTTATAAAGCATTACTATACTTTCAGATCCTGTGCCAATAGTCCAAAATACTATATAATCTCCTCTTTTAACTTTGCCTTGTTCTATAGCTTCATATAATGCTATAAAAGGACTGCTTGTACTAGTATATCCATACTTATCACCTATATAAATACTCTTGTCTTCATCTATGTCCATAAGTTCTCTTATAGTCTTTATATTTACAAATGCAAACTGTGAAAAACAAAACATACTAACATTATCTTTGGTTAACCCTTTCTGGTTTAACATGCTGGTTATAATGTCCACGGCAGGGTAAACGCAAGCCCCTCCATCAAATGGAATCCACTTCAAATAAAATTCATCTACATCTCGTGATTTAAAGAAACTGGAAAATCCTGAACTTGGACACATAGCATTCTCACTCTCTTCTGTATTTATATAATACTCTGTATCCAATACCCCGCAATCCTCACTTACCTTCTCCAAAACTATTGCACAAGCAGCATGTCCATAATTACCATAACAAAGTTCATTATTGGGATCAAGTAAAGAATTCAAATCATCACAACCAACAATTAGAGCTTTTTTTGCTCGATTTGATGTCATCAAATAATTTGAGGCACATTCTAAAGCAACAGTCATACCAGCACAATTAGCATTCATATCAAAACACATTACATTTCTTCCCGCATTTAACTCCTTATGTAACAAAATTGCCATAGATGGTGAAATATATTCCGATAATATAGAAGAATATATTATTATGTCTATATCATTACCTGTGAAGTTGGCCTTAGCTAATGCAGATTTTGATACTTTTAACGCTAAAGATAGAGTTGTCTCATTATCATCAAACATAAATCTTTTATCTCTACCCATTATATCTATTAACAAATGCTCTACGTTTTTGCCTTGCTTCTCAAAGTGCTTTAAATAAAAATCATTTGAAACAACCTTAGAACCATGACAAATATCAATACAACTTAATTTTACGCCCATTGTTAGCCTCCTTGAATAATAAATGATAAAATTCAATCTAAACCTTCATATGTAAGTTGTTAAATTACTTCAACATTAAGCCCTACATTTCTACCTATTCTTGTTAACTGCATTTTTAAAGTTGCATTATTTCCCGCTTTCATTATAACTTTCTTAAAATTTAAATCTTTATACATTTTAAAACAACTTTCCAGCATTGGCACCATATCTCGAGTAGAAACTTTTAATTCTTGGGAATCAAAACACAAAATATAATCAGCAGTTTGTATAGTTGATACTATTTTTTTAAATTCCTCAATGAAACTCTTAGCATCACTTGCTTCATACATACCCCATATTTTTACATTGAACTCTTTTTTGGCCTTATTCAAAGCCATCTCATGTTTTTTCATATCTTTAATACACCTATCCTTTCATTTATTTAAAAATTAAAAGGTGCCTATATAGCTATAGGCACCAAAATGTAAACATAATATATTAATTCTTATAATTATAATTTTGGCAACCTGGCAATCATAGAAAAATAAATTTTCTTTAGACCCATAGCTTTGCGACCTTACCTTTCGATAAGTGTGCCATTGTCAATATATATTTATTCATAATTTTACATCTAAATTTTACAATTTTCAAGAATAATATATAAAGTTTACCTTAATTTTTCATTTTTTGTAGATTTGTAAAAAGAAATATTAGAAGTGGCAAGCAATTTTCTCAAGATATTATCTGTATGCATATTATAAATTTTTTTATTCCAATGGGGTAATTAGCTAATACTGCCATATTATTCACTGTGAGAGATAAGCACTACTGCACACCCAAATAACTTCTTTAATCCTACTTATAACTTACTACCTCAACACCCTCATTTTTAACTATTTTATATAACTCTCTTAAGTCTTCCTTCGATGGAGTTTTAAACTGTTTGGAGGGCTTTTTTAACCCAAGGACTTCATATTTACTATTTCCAAATAAGTGATATGGTAATAGCTCTAACTTTGATTTATCTATATTAACTTTAACAAATTTAGCAGTTTTTCTAATATTCTCTATACTTGAATTTACTCCATCAATTACTGGTATGCGAACTACCACAGGTACTTTTAATTCTTTAAGTCTTGATATATTCTCTAATATCCTTCCATTGCCAACTCCTGTATGGAATCTATGTTTATCATTATCCATATGCTTTATATCTATAAATATTAAATTTAATTTTTCCAATATATCTTTCACGTTGTCAAATTGAAAGTAGCCAGAAGTTTCAATAGCTAAATCTACAGATTTATCATAGAGTTTATTTACAAGTTCTCTCAACATGTCTATTTGCAGGGTTGCTTCACCTCCAGAAAAGGTAACTCCACCCTTTGAATATCTATAAAATACTCTTTGTTTTTCTATTACTTTTAATATCTGTTCACTATTATAGTGATAAATCAAATTTTTTCTACTATTAGTTGGACATACCTCTGTGCAAAGTCCGCAAGATTTGCATTTTTTTCGTTGAACAATCTGGTTTAAATTTATACTTACTCCATGTGGACATACTTGAACACACCTTCCACATCCTATGCAGGTCTTTTCATGGTATGCAATCTTGTTAGAATCTGTACAACTTTCTGGATTGGAACACCATTGGCATCTAAGAGGACAGCCAGCAAAAAAAATAATCGTTCTGATTCCATTCCCATCATTAACAGAAAAATTCTGAGGTTCCATAAAGTACCCACTTATACTATTCATAAATTCCTCCTTGCTCAAAATGAAATATTAGAAAGGGACACAGCTTAAAACTATGTCTTTATTGTAATTCTAATAATTTTCATGAACTGTTCTTGCAATAATTGCATCTTGCATTGACCTGGATAAATTAACAAATTGTGTACTGTATCCTGCAACTCTAACTAACAAATCTTTATAGTCCTCAGGATTATCTTGAGCTTTAAGCATTGTTTCAGTGGATATGGTATTAAACTGAACATGGAATGCTCCTAGAGAAAAGAAAGCTTGAATCATTGCTCCCAAGTTACTTTGTCCCCTTTTAGTATCTACTAAATTCTCATTCAATCTTAAGTTTAATAGTGTTCCACCAGAATGTACATCCTGATTAATTTTTGCTGCTGAACGCATGACTGCCAATGGGGTAGAGGTATCAGAACCTGCAAATGGTGATACACCTTCAGACAATGGTTCTTTAGCCTTTCTGCCACACGGGGTTGCTCCAACAACTTTTCCTGCTGGCAAATAATTAGAAATCCCCATAAAGGCAGTGATGAAATTATTACCATTAATATCCTTATATTGGTGCCCCGCTTTGTAATAATGATTTGCTATTTTAATAGCAATATCATCAACATAGTCTATATCATTTCCATACTTTGGTGATGCAATAGCTAATTGTCTTAACTCTTCATAACCCTCCCAGTTTGCATTAAGTGCCTTTATCAAAGTTTCCATTGTGGTAACTTTATTTTCAAAAACAAGTTTCTTAATTGCTGCAAGAGAGTTAGCTGTAACCGCAAGGCCTATGCCTGTGAGCACAGGCCCTATGTTGTATTTTGCACCAGCATCAACTAAGTCCTTGCCTTTTATCATACAATCTTCTATACAGGAGGATAAAAATGGTCTTGGAACCATTTCCTTATGAAGTTTCTGTGCTAATAAAGTAGCTATGATCGAGTGTTCAATTAAATTATCAAATTGTTTATAGAAGGCTTTTTCAACCTCCTGATAGGACTCAAAACTCATTGGATCTTTCTCATCTAAACCTATTTTCTCACCATTGATCCTGCTTTTGCCTCTATTTAGTGCAAATTCTAAAGCTGCAGTAAAACTAATATTTACTGCTGAAGTCCATTCACCAGTTTTACGAAAATGTGGTACTACACAGCCACAGTTATTCCAATCTCTAGCATCTTCTGGTTCATAGCCTGCATTTATGAGCATTTGATAACCTGCAGCATCATTATGGATTGCAGGAAATCCAGTACCCTTACTTACTAAATAAGTAACCGCATCTAAAAAACTACTAGGGCAGTCCTGATGAATTCTAACACTTAGACCTGGTTGGTGGGTTTTCACTCTTTCGGTGGCTTTCAAACACATATATGAAAGATCATTTGTAGCATCTTTTCCCTCTCTTGTTTTACCGCCAACTGTAAGATTTTGAAATTGATTATATCCCGCAAAAAATTCAGCAGTATTTGCAGAAATTGTCCAAACCCATTCAGATAACTTTATCCAAAGTAATTCAATAAGCTCCTGTATTTGATCCTTTGTCATAATTCCTCTATCAATATCAGATTTATAGTATGGATACATAAACTGGTCAAATCTCCCTATGTTAAGTGCCAGCGGATTTTCAGATATTATTCCACCAACTTGTGTAAACCAGACAAACTGAATAGCTTCATAAAAAGTACTAGGAGCCTCTTCAGGTATTTTGCTGCATATTTCAGCAATTTTTAAAAGTTCTTTTTTTCTCACGTCATCATTTTCTACACCAGCCATGTCTCTAGCTTTTTCAGCATATCTATTTGCAAGTATAATAATTCCTTGGGAGGTAATTACTATAGAATCGTAGAAATCTTTCTTTTTCATATCTTCTGCTGAAGTAAGAGAAAGCTTGGAAATATTCTCTTTTGCTTGTGTAATAATACCCCCAAAACCTTTTTTAAATAGAACATCTTGATAATCAGGTGTTATTTCGCCAACAGCCTGTCTCCATTTTGAATCATTATCAACAAAACCAGTATCCACTACAACCTTTGCAGTTTCTTTAGATAATTGTGCTAAAAATGTCTCTTCCAAGGATTTTCCTTTCCAATACGGAAATATATTTTTTCTCACAAATGCCCTTTGATTATCTGTCATAACGTATGGATCTTGAACTCTTTCGTGAAAATTGTCCATTTCCCTATCTACCCAGCTCCAGGAGAACTCTGGAGTCAAGATACCACATTTTCGGAATTCTCCAATGGCACCAACAATAAGTTCTCCATAAAAAATATTAACATCAATTTGCTGGCAAGTGTCTCTAAACGCCTTGGCTCTTCTTATAGGAATTGATTCACCCTCTGTTTTCTTGTGGGACTCTGTCCAAATCCTAGCTCTTTGGTATGAAATTGCTGGCTTTACATTTATATAATTCTGTCTTAGGGATTCAATTCTCCGTGCAATCATATTTTTTATCTCCTTTCATTTTTAATTTATTTTATCACATATTTTATGCGTTATAACATACAAAATTTCTAAAATAAATCCAGAATACATTTTTAATGATACTCTGGGTTTATTTCAATATTTAACTATATTTTGAAATACAGCTTCAATATCATATGGGTTACTATAGGTATGATTTCTGTTTGCCTTAAACTTTAATGCTGAAGGAGCAGTAAGTTCAAAAGTTTGGTCTTCTACAGTTATCACTACAGTGCCTTTTGTTACCACAACATATTCTTCCGCTGAATTTTGATGTGGTGTGGAAATATGTTCAGCACCAGGAAGCAGTTTAATATAAAAATATTCAAATCCTGATATTGGATTAAACGGAAATACATCATATAATATCATTTTCCCATCTGATTCATATACAGGTTTTATACTATCTATTGATATTGATTGAAAATTATTGGTTTCACTCCCTAATATTTCGGAAAATGAAATTTTAAGCCCTGTAGAAATCTTCCATAATATTGATATTGTAGGATTTGATTCGCCTCTTTCAATTTGGCCAAGCATTGCCTTACTCACTTCAGTGAGCTTAGCTGCTTCCTCTAAAGTCAATCCCCTTTCAAATCTCACTCTCTTTAAAACGGAGCCTATATTAGATGTTGGATCATTCAATTTACATCAGCCTTTCTTAAGGTTGTCACTTAAAAATATCAGCTAAATAATTACTTGTCAATATCAATGAAAAGATTATTAACACATTATAATGCATAAATTCCAAGTGTAAAAGTAAAAGTAGTACTCTCATTCTCTACACTTTCAGCATAAATACTACCACCCAAACTATCTATAATAGCCTTTGCAATGGACAGCCCTAATCCATAGCCGCCATTTTCATGAGTTCTGGATGGATCCACCCTGTAAAACCTGTCAAATAGCTTGGGAAGATCTTGTTTGGATATTCCCTTTCCACTGTTTTTAATAGAAAATACAATATAGCGTTTTGTTTTTTTCAATGATATATTAATATATCCTTTTTCATCTGTATATTTTATGGCATTATCAAGTAAAATCATAACAACTTGTTTAATTTGTTCCGAATCACCTTTTACCATTATATCCTGTTCTACTTTATGAGAAAGCTTAATACCTTTTTCAAAAGCAACAGCTTCCATTGACAGCACTACATTGTTTGCAATGCTGCTTATATTTATGGATGAGTAAATCTTGCGTATACTTGCATTCTCAGTTTTAGCCAAATACAAGAGATCATTTATCAGTTTTGTCATTCTGCAAATTTCAGTTTTTATATAATTAATCCATTTTTTCTGACTTTTGATTGTTTCTTCTTCATTTGCAAGGAGCGCATCTGAATTTGCATTTATAATGGCAAGGGGAGTTTTAAGCTCGTGAGAAGCATCAGCCACAAGCTGCTTTTGCTTTTCCCATACCTCTGCAATAGGTTTAATGGCACGATTAGCAAAATAAAGACTAATGATAAATATAACAATGAGCATAATAATACCTACAAGAATGAAAGTAGCTAATAGTTCTCCTAGTGTCTTATGTGTATCCGTAACATCTAAAAATTTAATCTCATATCCACCATTGTTCATGGTATTTATTGGTTGCTGGCCATTTTGAAAAATTACGTGATTTTCGATAATAGGTGATAAAGTATACTCCCACAGCTTACCATCAAGGTTTATTGTAGAATTATTTTTTTTATTATTCCAGGCAAGCTCAGCTGCTTTGTGATAGCTTTCATCAGACATATCAATATAGGAATCAATATCTGATATCTTGCCATCTGAATCTACTCTTATAGAGAAGGAAAGAGAATAATCGGAAGGAATATTGCGAATTATATGTAATCCAGCAGAAACACTGCCATTGGCTTTTGGTGAATTACTACTGCCTTCAAACCTGATAACAGGTAATGAAAGTAGCTTATTCTGATTCTCCATTTTCATATTGTTATAAGTTATCATATAAATAACAGCAAATGCCGTAATCATCATCACTGAAATAATTGACATATTAAGAATGAGAAACTTATTACGCAACCTTTTAAACATATTACTTGCCACCCTTTTCCATACCTATAACATATCCTGCTCCCCGTACTGTTTGGATAAAAACATTTGACTTAATATTTTTTAACTTTTTTCGTAGAAAGGATATGTAAACTTCTACGTTATTATATTCCACATCAGTTTCGTAACCCCACAGTTTTTCAACAATAGCATTCTTCGAAATTATAATGCCTTTTCCTTTGATTAACAATTCTAACAATTGACATTCTTTTAAGGTCAATTGGAATTCCTGTTTTCTACAGCTTAACTTCAGATTAAGAGGATCTAATTCCATATCTCCATATTTTAAAATGCCGTCATTTACTAATTCACTTTTCCTTCTCCCTAAAGCCCGCAAACGGGCTAATAATTCTTCCGCCTGAAAGGGTTTTGCTAAATAATCGTCCGCACCGCTGTCTAGTCCTCTTACTTTATCTTCTGTTTCACCCTTTGCTGTTAACAAAATTACAGGGGTTTCAATACCATTTCCACGTAATTCTTTAAGTAAGCTTATACCATCCATTTTAGGAAGCATAATATCTAGAATTATTATATCATAAATGCCTGAAAGCCCACAGTCCAGTCCACTTTCACCATCATACTCCAAATCAACACTATAGTGATTTCTTTTAAGAACTTGAGCTACTGCCTCTGCCATATACTTTTCATCTTCCACCATCAAAATTCTCATTTTTATATCTCCTTATCCATAAGTTTAAGCTAGTAAAAATAGGATGCATCCAAAACAAGGAACTGCCATGAAACTCCTTGTTTTGAATTGCTTTATAATGTTCTTTTTATCTAGGTAAGTCTGTAATCTCACAGTGACTAGTTTTCATAGCTATTAATTAGCATCAGCTGCACTTTGTGTTTTTACCATTTTGATTTTTTTACCGTCTTCACTTACAGTTACACCTTTAGGAAGCTCCTTACTCCAGGTTTTACCATCATCCGTAGAATAGCTTCTAACACCATTTTCCACTTTTACTGCTAAATCCCCTTTAATAGCACCTTCAAGTGAAAGACCTTTTAAAACACCGCCTGTGCTGTCTTTATCTTCCTTAACAGTTACACCCTCAGGAGCTTTTCCACTCCACGTCTTACCACCATCTGTGGAATAGCTTTTAACACCATTCACTACTTTACAAAGCAGGGAATTGGCGGAACTTGATGCTAATACCGTTCCAGTTCCTATGGTAGCAGCAAATGCTGCACAAAGAAGAGCAGCACCCATTTTCTTTTTTGTTGTATCCAAAACTAATGATAACCTACTTTTCATACTTTTAATACCTCCAAAATAACTTTTCTTGTAAGCAGCTGCCTTACAGTTTTCATTATAACGGCTGTACCTTGAATGAATCTTAAAAAAAGAAACTTTTGGAAAATTTTTAGTGTGGTCATTTCTCCAATTACAAACTGTTTAACATTAAGAATACTTCTGGTAGCAGTCATGACCACCCCTAAAAGAGGTGGCTTGCTCAGCCCTATAAGGGCGTAATACTTCCAGCGCCTAAATGACGCTGGCTTTTACTTTGTTCAAGCCTGTGTGGACTGATTACT